>JARRJX010000419.1:0-3840 GCA_037388645.1 Chloroflexota bacterium | reverse complement strand
TCGATAAGGGGGAATGGACGACTTTTACAACCGAGGATGGGCTGGCAGGCTCCACGGTTTACGACATCGCCGTGGCGCCCGACGGCGCGCTGTGGTTTGCCACGGGAGGGGGTGGCGTCTCGCGCCTCGATCCTGACGGTACGTGGGAGACCTACACGACCGAAGATGGGTTGGCGCACGACGTCGTGTGGGCTATCGCGATAACGCCTGATGGCGCGCTGTGGTTCGGCACCGAGGGAGGGCTATCCCGTTTCGATGGTGATTCCTGGACGGTGTATACGATGGAGGACGGTTTGGGCCAGGATTTCGTCACGTCCCTCGCCGTGGCGCCCGACGGCGCGCTTTGGGTCGGCACGTGGGGTGGCGGCGTCTCCCGTTTCGACCCTGCGGAAGGGACCTGGACGACTTATGCCGGCGAGAGCGGCTTGACGCAGGTCTATGTCCTTTCTGTGGCCGTGGACGTCGACGGCGTGGTATGGGTCGGCGCCCGCTTGCCCATCGAGCCCAAGGACAGTGCCTCGGGCGGTATCTTTCGGTTCGATGGGGAGGGTAACCCTGATGCTACGTGGACGTTCTACAGCGCCGACATTTGGGCCACCAAGGGGCTCAATGATGACGTTTTGGGCGATTGGGTCTACGACATTTTGGTGGCGCCCGATGGCGCACTGTGGTCTGCCACCGATGGTGGCGTCTTGCAGTTAATGGGAAGAGCTGGACGCTCTACACGACCGTCGCGGGCCTGGTGAGCAACCAGGTGCGGTGCGGCACGCTGGCCCCCGATGGCGCGCTGTGGATCGGCACGGATGGTGGCGTCTCTCGCTATTTGCCGGAGTGAGCTTTTGTAAAGGAGCAGGCAGTGGCCGCAGGTGATATGCTGGTGATGTTGTTCGTAGCCGCAGCAGGTGCGGCAGTGGCATCGTTGCTGTCGATCGTGCCGGCGCTGCACATTTGCAACGTAGCCGGGTTCATCATCCTGGCGATGGGCGCGCTGGGCGACGTGGCGCCGCCGGAACTGCTGGCGATGTTCTTCTTGGGGTTGATCACCGGCTATGCTATGCTCAACACGATCCCCAGCATCTTTCTCTCGGCCCCCGACGATTCGACCGTCTTTGTCGTTCTGCCCGGGCAAAAGTACCTGCTCCAGCAGCGCGGGTACGAGGCGGCGGTGCTGACCGGCGTCGGGGGCCTGTGCGGCATTGCGGTGCTGGCACTGCCCCCGGTCGCCTCAACCCTTTTCCCGGCGCTGCGAGCTATTCTCCGACCGCACCTGCATTGGATCCTATGGACGGTGATCGCCTACATGCTCATCTCCGAGTGGCCCAAGGGCTCCGACCGCGCCCCGGCGGGGTTGCGCCGCTGGTGGGATGGGTGAAAGAGCCTGACGGCGGGGCTGGTCACCTTTCTGCTTTCAGGTATCCTGGGTTTCGTGCTGCTTTACCGCAGCCTGGTGCCGGTGACGGTCGCCTATCAGAACCTGCTCCCAGCCTTTGTCGGCCTCTTTGCCGTGCCGTGGATTCTGCAGAATATCCTGTCCAAGATTGGTCTGCCGAAACAGCACATCGCTGCATCGATAGACACGACGCCGTGGCTGGTCTTCCGTGGAACGTTTGCAGGCGCGTTAGGCGGGCTCTTTGCGGCCTTCTTTCCGGTCGTGACCGGCGGCATCGGCGGGTTCCTCGCCGGGCACGCTACGGCGCAGCGAGACGATCGGCTGTTCATTATTTCGCAGGGGGCATCGAAGGTGATATACTACGTGGGCGGTTTCCTGTTTTTCTTCGTGCCTGGCTTGCACCCGACCCGGGGCGGGATGGCGTGGATGTTGAGCAGCATGTGGTCGTCGTATACGCCGCAGATCTATTACCTGGCGGTCGCGGCCGTCGTGCTCTCCGGTGTGCTCTCGTTCTTTCTGCTCTTGCTGATGACGCGTCTGACCATCAAGCTGATCGCCAAGGTGCATTATCGGTGGGGCAGCCTGGGCACGTTGGCGGTGCTGCTTACTATCGTGATTGGGACGACGGGGTGGGGCGGGCTGTTAATCTGCGCCGTCGCTGCCGGCATCGGCTGATCCCGGTCCTGTGGGGCTGCCGGCGGATGAACTGCATGGGTGTGCTGTTGCTGCCGATTGCGCTAAACATGGTAGGGACGGGAGGGGCGGTGGCGAGGTGGTTGGGGCTCATCTGATTTCAACCGGAGGTTGACTTGAAAGGCATCACTCATTTCATCACCGGCGTCGCCGTTGCCACATTTTTCCCGGAGGTGGTGCAGCAGGCTGCGGCAGGCTCGCTCCTGCCGACGTTGGGTGGCATCGCGGACATTTTGCCCGACACATTCGATTTCAAATTCGCGCGCTATTTTGAGCCTTACAACCTGGAGATCGATCCGGGGCCAGAGCCGGACGCGCGCCAGATTGCCGAGCAGATGGTCGGGGCGATGCGGCGGGCCTATGAGACCGGCCAATCGCAGAACGTGATGCTGCATACCATCCGCCTGGGCGGCGACCTGTGGCGGCGGTACACGGTTCACTTCGACCCGACACGGAACGAGGTGGCTGTGCGCATCGGCCCGATGGTCAACACCGGGCAGGTGCCGTTTCCTGGCTCAGAGTCCGAGGGCGCTGAGGAGGCGCAGGTCAAGGTCGGCGTGCCGATGGTGCATACCTACGACGCGGAGAACGCGGTCGACATTTTCAGCGGGCCCTCGTTCAGGTTCGAGCGCCGGGGCGACGGCTCCACGTCCACTTTTTGGACTGGCACCGGCGCTGGTCCCACAGCCTGACGCTGGCGGCGGCTCTGGGTCTCCTGGGCTGGTTGCTCTTTGGCAAGTGGGGTGGCCTGGTGGTCGGGCTGGGCTTTATGGAGCGGCAAGATCCTGCCGCCTCGGGCACCGACGCGGCCAACTGGTGCACCAACGACGGCGTCACGCGCAACGGGCAGGACGCGGGCGGCAACCCGATCAACGGCACGCCCAAGGCGCAAAACTCTTGCTACCAGCTGCCGAGCGGCGACCAGGCCGACCTCGTCGTCGTCAAGACCGGCCCGCTCACCGCCGAGCCGGGCAGCGTGATCACCTACGGCGGCTGGGATGGGTTTGGTATTGCCCTGGGGGATGGGGGAGACAAGGTCATCCTGCGCGACGCTGGCGGTCAGGATGTGGACGCGGTCGTCTACGGCGTGGCTTCCTACGCGGGTATCATTCCCCATCCGGGTGGCGTGGAACAATGATTGCAGCGTCGACTTTGTGCCGCGTCTGCCGGCGACGCCCGGCAGCGTGCCCGAGTAGTCGAGCCAAATCGCAGGATGGTCAGGCGGGCGGCGTCTGGCCGTATGCTTGCAACAGGGCTTCGAGATAGTCGTCCGCTTGCTCCAGGTCGGGCGCGATCAGGTGGACGGCCAGCAGGCATGTGATCAGGTAAAAGACCATCAGGCTTTTCCAAAAGGTCAGGCTTTGAAAGGCGTCGTCGCTCAGGGTCGCTGGGTCGGCCAACTGTGTGGGGTACAGCTTGAGCCCTTCATAGTTGGCGTGGACGATGTCGTCCAGTTGCCGGCGCAGCTCGCGATAGCTGTCGATGTCGAGGGGAATCTTGTTCAGGCTCTCGATGAGCATCCAGTGGGTCACGCGGCGCCCTTGCAGCCAGCGTTCGGCAAAGATCGCGCGGTCTCGCTCGACGTCGATGTGCAGCATCAGGTTGCACGCGTCGGTTGTGCTGCGGGCCAGGATGCCCGCCTGGATGTAAAAACCGGACCGGGCAAGCAGCATGATGGCGCGGCAGTCGTTGGTGACCTTCATCAGATTCAGGATCAGGGCCTCGCGCGTGCTCTCTTGCTCCATCTTTTCGGGTCC
>JARRJX010000418.1:0-4006 GCA_037388645.1 Chloroflexota bacterium | reverse complement strand
TGAGCGCGCCGCTCTGCCAGCTTATCTCAATGTCTCCGCCGGACGGCACCTCCCGGATCGTCAGTACGGAAACCTGCTGCCAGGCGGCCATCGCCGCCCGAACGGCCTGCGATGCCTGTCCACAATCCAGCACCTGCGGGCAGTTGGTCATGCTGTACGTCACGTCGGTCGAGTTCCAGCGGGCGGCAGTGCGGTAGCTGAGATACGGCGAGAGGTCTGGAGGTGGCTCCAGGATGGTCTCGAAGGCCTGCCCTTCCTGGCTCTCAGCCTGCTGCGTCGCCTCGACGCCAGCCTCTGAGATTCGCAGCGCCACCCCGTAAATACCCAGGCTGATCACGACCAGCGTCATCATCGCCAGGCTCAGGATCACCGCCGGGTTGGCTGGTTTTGGAAGCTGCTTTCGCGGCATTTGACTCCCCCGGTTCAATGCTTGGTTTTAGCCAGCCGGGCGCGAAGCGCGCGTAATGAAGTTTAAAGCGCCCGGCTATGGAGAAAACCTATCCCTTATCCTCAATGCCGCCCATTGTACAGGCAGAGTGCCACGGGCGATATAGGAGGGAAGTGCCATTTACGGCACAGGCACAGCCTGACGGGGTATCCAGGCAAACCTGTGCCTGGAGGAACAAAATCCGAGCCTGCGCCGGGGTGGGGATTTTGAAAAGCTGCCATCCGTCGACCATTCAGGCGGTTGCAGCATCCCGTCCCCGTGTTAAAATGATAGACGAGGAATGGAGGGGACTTTACCTCTACCTTATCAGGTGATGGTATAATTGGTAAAGATGCTATATTACCAGACAAGGATCGCCGAGGGAGGTTCCCTCGGCTTCTGTGTAACCCGGTGTTGTTAAGTTGGGCGCAGCAGGACTCTATTCACGAAGCGCCCAGGGGCGTTCCTTCCGGCGAGCGAAGCTCAAGGAGCGACTTCAAGAAAACAAGGCTTTGAGTGTGAGTGACATTCGCCTGATGCGCTGGCATGACCTGCCGTCAGCTCTTCGGCTGGCCGGACGCGGCTCCAGTTTTGACACACAGCTTCGCCTGACCGCCGGGGCAGAAAGCCTGCGCTACAGGCTGTTAGCCAACGGTAAGCATACTTATTCCTACATCCTCAAACATACGTCACGTGCTACCGGGATGGGAATGCTGCGCTACTCAGCCGGGGGCCAACACGCCCGGCTCGCCTACCTGGCTCCCGACCTGGCGAGGGACGCCGACGATACGCTGTGGCTGGCGTTATTGGACGGGCTGGTGAAGATGGCCGGGATGCACGGCGCGCTGAACCTGATCGCCGAAGTAGGCGAGGGCTCCGAGGCGCTGGAGGTGTTCCGCGAGGGCTGCTTTGGCATCTACGCCCGTCAGGTGATCTGGGTTCGGCAGCCAGCCCCGGCAGATGAGCCGGAGATGCCCCTGCGGCTTGCCCGCCCGGCGGACGATACGGCCATCTCGACCCTGTACCGGTCGCGGGTTCCTTCCCTGATCAGGCAGGCAGAGCCGCCGCCTACGGCAGCCGGGACGTGTTATCTGCTGGAACGAGAGGCAAGCCCCTGCGGGCTGGTCACCATCAAACGGGGCAGGCAGGGGGCGTTCATCGAACCGTACCTGCACCCGGATGCCCGGCAGGACACCCAGGCGTTTCTCAACGGGGCGTTGAAACTGGCTTTCGCCCGGCGGCAGCCCGTTTACTGCCGCCTGCGCGGGTTCATGAGCTGGCTGGAAGGGCCGCTTGCCGAGCTGGGGTTCGAGCCGCTGACTTCCGAAGCGGTCATGGTGCGGCATACGACGGTCCGCGTCCCGCTGGAGGCGCTCAAACCGGTGCGCGAGGGCGTGCTGCCCAGCCTGCCGCTCAGCAAATAAGCTCAAGGCAGGCAAAAAACAGGAGGTGCTGAACATGACATTCTGTTTTGTGAAACGACAGGTCTTGATGGTGGCGGGCGTCTTGTAGGCTTGCTTTTCGCCGAACGCTCGCTTACTGGTAGGCTTTATGCAGTTATGGTCATCAATCCTGACAGGGAGTGCGGCAGTCCTTCCGGCGGGATGGAAAACCCTCGCCATCCCGCGCAGACCTGCGTAATGTCTAGACGAGCACAACACAAACAATTTGACGAGGAATATCGTTGACGCAAGAAATGGAACAGCATATCACGGATGATTTACCCAGCTTGCTTGCTGTTCTCCCACCGGAGATTGCGGACGCGGTCGAGGAGATTGGCCGCCTCGACGATTTGTTGGAGGTCATTCTCGACCTGGGTCGCGTGCCCACCGCCCGCTACACCGACGGGGAGTACACGCTCCTCAACCGCGAGGTGGTGCAGGAGGACATCGACCTGACGGTGATGCAGGTAGGTGAGTTCGACGCCGACAACCGCGCCGGGATCGAGCGCACCCTGCATCGCATCTCCGGACTTCGTAACCGCCGAGGGGAGATCGTCGGCCTGACATGCCGCGTCGGTCGTGCCGTGTACGGCACCATCGACATCATCGAAGACATCATCCAGTCCGGCAGGAGCATCCTGTTTCTGGGAAAGCCCGGCGTGGGTAAAACCACGATGCTGCGCGAGGCAGCCCGGGTGCTGGCCGATTCAAAGCGAGTGGTAATTGTCGATACTTCAAACGAGATCGGCGGGGACGGCGACGTGTCGCACCCGGCGGTCGGTAAAGCGCGCCGGATGCAGGTGCCGACGCCCAGCCTCCAGCACGAGGTGATGATCGAGGCTGTCGAGAACCATAACCCGGAAGTGATTGTCATCGACGAGATCGGGCGCGAGCTGGAGGCACTGGCGGCGCGCACCATCGCCGAGCGCGGCGTCCAGTTGATCGGCACCGCGCACGGTATCACGCTGGACAACCTGCTGCTCAACCCCACCCTGTCCGACCTGGTGGGAGGCATCGAGAGTGTGACGCTCTCCGACGAGGAGGCGCGCCGCCGGGGCACGCAGAAAACCGTGCTGGAGCGCCGCGCGCCGCCCACCTTCGAGGTGCTGATCGAGATCCAGGAGCGCAACCTGCTGAACATCCACCAGGACGTGGCGCTGGCGGTTGACTCGCTGCTGCGGGGCCGCCCGCTCTCGACCGAGACGCGGCGGCGCGAAGCGGATGGGAAGATCCTGCCACAGGGAGGCTACTCGTTCCGGGCTGGCGCAAACCACAAAAAACAACAGCAGCAGCCCGCGGCGCCGCCCCCTGCGGCCAGCGCCGCGCCGATGCCGCCCACGGCCCCAGCGGAGAACACGCGGACTTTGCAGGTGTATCCTTATGGCATCGCCCGCAACCGCCTGATCGACTCCGCCCGCACGTTCAAGGTGCCGCTCCGCGTGGTCGACACCCTGAAAGAGGCGGACGTGCTGCTGACCTTGAAGAACTTCTATCGCCGCAGCCCGCGCCTGGTGGTGGACGCCGAGCAAAAAGGGATTCCGATCTACGTGCTGCGCTCGAACACAGTCACCCAGATCGAGGATTTCCTGATCGACTACTTCAACCTGGACTTCGCCCAGGAGGACGACCACCAACTCTCCCGCGCCCTGCGCGAGGTCGATGAGGCCATCGACGCGGTGCTGGCGGGCAGCAACGAGACAATCGACCTCTCGCCGCAGAAGGCGAGCATCCGGCGGCAGCAGCACGAGATCGTGCGCCGCGCCAAGCTGTCGTCGCACAGCTACGGCAAGGAGCCGCAGCGGCACCTGCGCATCTTCCGCGACTATGAGGGGGGATAACGCAAGAGAGACTCGCGCCGCCGACCCCGTTATCACCTTCGAGGGGCCTGACGGCTCCAGTAAGACAACACAGCTCACCCTGCTGGCCCAGGTACTCGGCCAGCAGGGTGAGACGATCATCCCGACAATTCAGCTTCAGTCTAACAGCGTATCGCCGCCATCGCCCAGGTCCGGCAGCGACCGCTCAATCGAGTCGGGGCTTTCGCCCGACTCCAGCCGGTTGACGACCTCCGCCATCTCGGCATCCAGCGGCTCCCCCGCTTCCTGCGCCATCTTCCGCATCAGGCGTCCCATCTCGC
>JARRJX010000417.1:0-3233 GCA_037388645.1 Chloroflexota bacterium | reverse complement strand
CCAGCGCCGCTGCGTATCGGTGAGGAAGACCACGACGAACGGCACGGCGGTGGCAAACAGCCAGTAGGCGGCATCCAGGTCACCCCACATCAGCGGCTCGAGGAGCACGAACACGCCCGGAACGGCGAAGATGTAGGCCGGGATCAAGGCCCACCAACGCTTCGTCACGTCCCCGGCAAACACGACCAGGAAGGGCGCTGCCGTGGCGAACAGCCAGTAGGCGGCATCCAGGTCGCCCCACATCAGCGGCTCGAAGAGCACGAACGCGGCGGAGGTGAACATGATGTAGGCCGGGATGAGCGCCCACCAGCGCCGGGTGTTGGTCAGATAGGTGACCAGGAAGGGAGCACCCACGGCTATCAGCCAATAAACCGCGTCGGCGTCTCCCCACAGCAGCGGCTCGACCAGGATAAACGCCCCGGTGACGGCAAAAACGTACGCCGGGATGAGCGCCCACCAGCGGGCGCGCTCGGCGAGGAAGACCAGGGCAAAGGTCGCCCCAACCCCCAGCAGGGAAACGGCCCAGACCAGGTCGTCCATCCCGATAAACTGCCCGACCAGGTACATCGCGCCAAGCAGGATCAACCCCAGCCCGACGATCCAGCTAAAGTCCAGGCGCTTGCCGCCTGCTACCTGCCCTTCAAACTCGTTAATTGGTGACTCCATGATGACCTCCCCTAGAATAGCTGTCAGCCCTTCAGCCTGTTTGCGTTCCGGTTGTTTTTCTACCCACCAGTACGCGGGAGGGGATCGATTGGTTGCAGGGAGGGGGAAATAGATCGGCAAGCGCCACCGCCCGGCGGGAGAGGCCGGGCGGCGCGACGTTTATTCAAACACCGTATTCAGATGCGAATCTCGGCGCGGACGGCCTGGGCCAGCTCCCCGGCGATGGGATAGTGGAGCATCTCCAGGGCGCGCGGGCGGGGCAGGTCGACCTCGAACGTGTGGGCGATGTGGCCGGGGCGCGGACTCATCACCAGGATGCGGTCGGCGAGCAGGATCGCCTCGTTGATGCTGTGGGTGACCATCAGCACGGTGCTGTGGCGCGCCCCCCAGATGCGCAGCAGCTCCTCCCCCAGCAGCTCCCTGGTCAGCGCGTCGAGCGGGCCGAACGGCTCGTCGAGCAGCAGCACCTCCGGCTCCTGGATCAGCGCCCTGGCGATGGCAACGCGCTGCGCCATGCCGCCGGACAGCTCGGCGGGGTAGGCGCTCTCGAAGCCGTCCAGGCCGACCAGGCCGACCAGCTCGCGCGCCTCGCGGTAGCGGCGACCGGCGTCCACGCCGGACAGCTCCAGCGGGAGGGCGATGTTGTCGAGCACCGAGCGCCAGGGCATCAGGTTCGACTGCTGGAAGACCAGCCCCACTTGGCGCTGCGGCTCGTCGACCCGCCGCCCGTCCAGCGTGACCGTCCCGGTGGTCGGCTCCAGCAGCCCGGCCAGAATCCGGAGCAGCGTGCTCTTGCCACAGCCGGACGGGCCGACCAGGCAGACGAACTCGTCGGACTCCAGGGTGAAGGACACCCCGTCGAGCACAATCAGCGGGCCATTATCGCCCTGAAAGACGTGCCCTACCCGGCTGGCCGCCAGCCTGGCCCGGCCCGCCGCCGGTGACTGTTGGGACGACATCGGGCCGCCCTCAGGGTAAGAACTCATTGGTGAAGGCCGCTTCCAGGTCTTGCCCGGCGTCCAGCAGCCCCATATCGAGCAGGACGTCCTGCATGGTCTGCCAGCTCGCCAGGTCGCTCTGCCCCAGCCGGTCGGCACGCCAGAACTCAATCGAGCGGCTCAGCACCTCGCGCTGGGTGGCCTCGACAGCCGGGTCGGACAGGCCCTCAACGTGGTTCTTGGCGGCCTGGAACGCGTCGTCCGGGTTGTCCAGGGTGTACTGAAGCGCCTGGGAAAAGGCCGTCACCAGCGCCCGCACCAGGTCGGGGTTCTCGGCGACCAGCGACTCGTTGACGATCAGACCGTTGCTCACCAGGTCGGCATAATCGGACACCTGGATCAGGTTGACGGCGATGTCCTGGGCAGCAAGCTGCACCGGCTCGTTGGCGGCGTAGATCACGACCGCCTCGACCCGGTCGGTCGCCAGGGTCTCGACCTGGGTGTAGCCGGTCACCTCCAGCTCGATGTCCCGATCGGTCAGCCCCGCCGAGGCGAGCAGCGCCTCCAGGCCGATGTAGGACGCGCCTTGCAGCAGCGGCGTCCCCACCGAATGCCCGGCCAGGTCGGCTGGCACGACGATACCGGCGTCCTTCTTGGAGGCGACCGCCACCGGGAAGCGCTGGTACCACTCGAACACGTACACCAGCGGCAGCTCCTGGGCGCGCCCCAGCAGCACCTGCTCGCCGCTCACCACGCCAAAGGGCGCTTCGCCGCTGGCGACCAGCCGGGCAATCGTGCTCTCGTCGTCGTGCAGGAGCGTCACGTCCAGGCCCTGTTGGGCGAAGTAGCCCCGGTCAATGGCGACGTAGAACGGTGCAAACTGCACGTCTGGCTGGAAGCAGAGGTACAGCGAGACGGGCGTCAGGTCGCCGGGGGTGGGTTCGGATGGGGAGGCGGTGGGCGGAGCGGCCCCGCAGGCGGTGAGCAGCACGGCCAGCCCTAGGAAGAGGGTGAGGTGCAGGGATCGTGATTTCATCGTTGTATTCGCTTTCTTGTGGTGGACGGCTATCCCGCGCCGTTCGCGCGCCAGGATAACAGACGCTTTTCCAGCAGATAGACGAGGCCATACAGGGACAGGGCCAGCGCCACCAGGGCCAGCACGCCGACGAACATGCGCGCCGTGTCATACTGGCCGTCCGCCACGCTGATCATCACGCCCAGCCCGGCGCTCGCCCCGGCGAACTCGCCGACGACCGCGCCGATCACCGAGAGGGTCGCCCCCACCTTCAGCCCGGCCAGCAGCACGGGCAGCGCCGAGGGGACTTCCAGCCGGGTGAAGACCTGCCAGCGGGTGGCGTGCAGCGAGCGCATCAGGTCGTGCAGGTCGGCGGGCACGTCGCGCACCCCGGCGATGGTGTTGATCAGGATCGGGAAAAACACGATCAGGGCGCTGATCAGGATTTTGCTGCTCAGCCCAGGGCCGAACCAGATCACCAGGAGCGGGGCAATCGCCACGATGGGCACCGCCTGCGACGCGACGAGATAGGGGGAGAGGGCGCGCTCGACTGCCACCGACTTCGCCAGCGCGTAGCCGAGCACGGTGGCGACGCTCACGCCCAGAACCAGCCC
>JARRJX010000416.1:0-3241 GCA_037388645.1 Chloroflexota bacterium | reverse complement strand
CTAACTGTATCGAATCCGGGTGAATGACTGCGCCTTTAATCGGGTCGAAATAAAGTGCAGGCTGCCCTTTCACCAGGTCGACGAGATCACCCATTAAGTCTGCTAACACGACCGGCTTGTCTAACTGCCGGGCAACAGCCAACGGCGATATATCGTCCAGGCTGATCCCATCCGGATGGTCAAACAAGACGCGTGGCAGCACGACGACCTCACCGAGGGTCTGCCCTTTGAGCTGTTCAAACACGTCCCCCGCCATCAACAGCCCCGCCCCCGTGATCGTTTCGCCAAGCTGGGGATTGACTGCGGGGATCGCGTCCACCCGCGCCCCACTCTTCTCGGCAAACTCTCCGGCAAAACGAGCCAGTGTAGGCGCGAACAGGGTACCGCCGACGCAGCTCAGGTGCTTGAAGGCAGGCTTAGACCGGGTCAGCTCTTTCTTTGAGTCTTCCCATTCGTCGGAAAAATAGCGAACCATGCCCAGCCCGTTCTCCCTCAGATCGAAGTCATCATAGGCTTCGGTCGGCGGGATGGGCCGGTCGGCCACCAGGTACCATTCGTCGGTTGGATAGACGAAATTGATGCCAAGCTGGGCCCTGAATGACTCCTGCCAGGTGTGGCACAGGTCGAGGATGTGGCTTGCTTCGCTAGCGGTATGGGGCCGTTTCCCATATTTATGGTGTTTGGTCAGCCCGACAGGGACGATGCTCACCGTCTGTACGCCCGGATACAAAGCGGCGAGGTCGGCGACGGATTGTTCCAGGTGAGCGCCGTCGTTCACGCCCGGTGTAACGACGATCTGAGCGTGAAACTCGATCCCGTGGTCGATAAAATACGCCAGCTGTTCCATGATGTCCGGCGCGTTCGGGTTGCGCAGTACCTGACGCCGCAGCGCCAGGTCTGATGCGTGCACCGAGACGTAGAGCGGGCTCAACCGCTGCTCGACGATCCTGCGCTCGTCGTGTTCGCTGAGGTTGGTAAGTGTGACGTAGTGCCCGAACAAGAACGAATAACGGTAATCGTCGTCTTTGATATACAACGTGCGCCGGAACCGGGGAGCCATCTGCAGGACGAAGCAGAACTCACACAGGTTGTTGCAGCGCCGTATGTCGATGTCGAAGGTGGGGTGCTCAAACGAGAGGCCGAGCGGCTTCATGTCCTCGCGCTCGCCGGATAGCTCGATCTCTTTACCATCCCGCAGCAGGGTCAGGGTAAGCGCATATTCGGCTGCGTGGTACTGCACGTCGATCACGTCCTCGACGGCCTGCCCGTTGACGGCAAGCAGAACGTCACCGGCCAGCACGCCAAGCTCGGCTGCGCAGCTTTGCTCTTCGACCGATGTGATGATCCCGCCCTGGAGATGGTTTTCCGGCTCTGTCATAAAGGTGTCTGGGTTAGCGGCCTGTATCGCGTCAATGAAGGACTATATTACCTCGCCGGTTGAGATCGCCCACTGCGGGACTTGTTCGGATACGGTGTTCCAGGAAATGTTGAAATCCAGGTGATCCGTGGGGGCGTTACCGAGGTCTGAGTAGATGCCCCGCCACTCTTCGGGCAGCAGCTCGGAAATGCGATACATGGCTTCGTCAGTCATCTGGCGTAAGTCCTCACGGGGGGGCCTGTCTCCCTCGCTCTTGAATTTGAACGGACGTCCGAATCGAATGAAAATCGGCGAGCGCTTAAACTCGTCCACCCAGCCATGGAGCGCTTCGCGCGTTCCCCAGATCGCCACCGGTACGACTGTGGCGTTGGTTTTGAGAGCCAGATATGCGCTGCCTTCCTGGCCCTGTATCAAACCTTTGCCGCTGCGATGTCCTTCCGCGTAAAGCATGACGACGTATCCCTCGCGCAGGTGTTCCAGCGCCGATTTAAGCGCGCGGAGATCGGCCTCACCTCTGTTGATCGGAATCGCGCCCCACTGGTCGACGAAGAAGCGCTGCAGCGGCTGGTGGAAAGCCTCGATTTTTGCCAGGGGGATGATGTCTCTATCCGGGTAAAAAGAGATCATGATAACCGGATCAAGGATAGCGACATGGTTCCCCATCATGATCACCGGCCCATCAGCCGGGATGTTCTCCCAGCCGTCGACGTGTAGTTTGAACCAGAAGCGGAAGAGGACATTCCACGCCCCAAACCGGAAAAGCTGTCGACGCCACCGGTACAGGCGGTTGCTGACAATCGGGCCACTAATCATGGTCATCCTCAACTGTTGTATGGCTGACTCTATTCAGACGTTCCCCAATGATCGCCATGACTTCTTCCACTACGTCGTGGATGCTCATTGAAGTGGTGTCGATGATAATCGCGTCGTCCGCGGCCTGGAGCGGTGACAGGGCGCGCTGGCTGTCGATTTTGTCACGGCGTTTCAGGGCGGCCAGGATGTCGTCGTAAACGACCTGACGTCCTTTGCCCTGGTAATCCAGCCAGCGCCGCCGGGCGCGTACCTCGACCGCCGCATCGAGGAAGAACTTGAGGTCGGCATCTGGCAACACAACCGTGCCAATATCTCGCCCAACCATGACGACACCACCGCGCTCTCCGAATCGACGCTGCTGCTTGGTCATCGCCTCTCTTACCCCCGCGTATTCTGAGACGGGGGAGACGCAGGAATCAACCGAGGCGCTGTAGAGGTGATCGGTCACGTCAACCTGGTCGATATAGACGGTGTGCGTGCAGCCGTCATTGGCGGCGTTCGTGACAATATCGATCTGAATCCCTTCGGCAAGCGCCACGATGGCTTTTTCGTCGGAGATGTCGGCGTGGCGCTCAAGCGCAGTATAGGTCACGGCTCGATACATCACACCTGTGTCCAGGTACAGATAGCCAAGCTTTTGAGCCACCTGGTGGGCTATTGTGGATTTCCCGGCCCCCGCTGGGCCGTCGATTGCAATCGTTAAGTCCTTTGTCATTGACTCCTGCGTCCGCGTTTTTGCTGGTGATGAGGTTTTTTGTTCCTGCGATGATTGGAAGAGCCTGGGCGAGAGCCTTTGCCGGGCTGGCGGCGTCGTGGCTCTGGCGCGTTACGGAGGGCCTGTAGGCTTGCCACCTCCTCGTCGGTCAGCCGCCTCCAGGCCCCTGATGGCAGATCGCCCAGCTCCAACGGGCCGATCTTCACCCGCATGATCTCAAGCGCTGGGTGGCCCAGCCTGGCGGCCACCCGTCTGATCTGCCGTTTCCGGCCTTCAGACATGATGACCTCAAGCAAGGTCCCCTCTCTGGTCTTCCGGAGCACTTGCACCCCGGC
>JARRJX010000415.1:0-3243 GCA_037388645.1 Chloroflexota bacterium | reverse complement strand
CCGTGAACGCGATCGTCGAGGCGAGCACGCCGCGCAGGAAAAGCGGCGTGAGAACGTTCTCCTCGGCCAGCAGGCCCCGGATGGTGGTCGATGGGGCTTTGTCGTTCAGGTACAGCAGCAGGAAGATCAAGACGCTGAGGACGAGCAGGTCGATCCCGATCAGCCCCGCGATCGTGATCCGTGCCGAGCGTGTCCCGCTTGTGATGTAAACGATGAGCACGACCAGCAGGATGATCGGGACATAGACGTGCCCCCCAGGCCGGATCACGATGCCGGGCATAGGCTCGATGAAGAGCGTCATCAGCTCGATGATGTTGAAGACTCCCATGATGCCTGCCACAAAGAACAACAAGGGGGTGAACCCATAATCTTCTGAGCGGTAGTGTAAGTAGAGAGCTGTGGCACCAAACAGGCATGTTTGGATGACGAAGATGGTTAGGCTGGGCATAAGCAAACCCTGACGCCAGTTCATCGGGGGGCAAAATAGACCGTGCTGCCCCCAAAAAGACAGATAGTATCTGCTAACATTTCCCGACATATCCAGTTACACCTACATGGGCGCGCGTGCTGAAAGGATAACGTCTGTGCCTGCTGCTACAGGCGCGGGCGTCCAAAAATCTGGTACAATCACCGGCCATGAGCATCTACGGTGAGAACTGGGGCCTGATCGGCCACGAGTGGGCGGTCGACCTGCTGGCGAGGCGGCTTGCCGCCGGGCGGTTGGGGCACGCCTACCTGTTCACCGGAATGTCGGGGGTCGGCAAGAGGACGCTCGCCACCCGGCTGGCGCAGGCGATCAACTGCACCGGGGAGACGCCGCCCTGTGGGGAGTGCCGCGCCTGCACCTTCACCGCGGGCGGGGCGCACCCCGACGTCAGCTTCGTTGAGGGCGAGAAGGGCACGATCAGGATCGAGGCGATCCGGGGCTTGCAGGCTTTTCTGTCCCTCCAGCCCTTCGAGGCCCGCAGCCGGGTCGGCGTGATCCTGCGCGGCCAGGAGATGACCGCCCAGGCCGCCGACGCGCTGCTCAAGACTCTGGAGGAGCCTGCCCAGGGGGCCAGGCTGCTGCTCACCGCCAGCATGGTCGACTCGCTGGCCGCGACCATCGCCTCGCGCTGTCAGGTGATCCACTTGCGCGCCGTACCGGCGGCCCAGATCGAGGCCGCCCTGCGCGAGCGGACCGACTGCTCGCCCGCCCAGGCCGCCCTGCTGGCGGGGCTGGCCGGGGGGCGGCCTGGCTGGGCGCTCAACGCCGCGGAGAACCCTGACGTGCTCGCCTGGCGCGGGGATGCCATTGACGGGCTGCTGGGTGCCCTGTATGCCAACCGGACGGCCCGCTTCAACTACGCGGAGGGCCTCTCCCGGGTTGACAACCTGGCGGAGCTGCTTGCCGTGTGGCAGTCCTGGTGGCGGGACGTGGTGCTGCTGGCCGAGGGGGGCCGCGTTGCGCCGCTCAACGTCGACCGCCTGGACGACCTCAACCGGGTGGCGGCGGCGGTCGCCCCCTCAGATGGCCTTCAGGCGCTGCGCACCGTGCGGGAGACGCTCCGCCAGATCGATACCACCAACGTCAACAAGCGCCTCGCCCTCGACGTGATGCTGCTGGGCCTCCCTTACCTCTCGTAATCCGTCGTAACCCCCTGTGCCCTCAGCCTGATCCCGTTTCCCTTGCGGATGGGCTGCACTATACTGTTGTCAGGTGAAACAGCCATCTGGGCGCGCTGTTTTCATCATAGGCACACCAGGGGAGCAAAATGGAAAACGTCCGGCAGGCGATCCTTAAGATCAACGAGATTCACAGCCAGTGGAACGCGGAAGAGAGAGCCAAAACGGAGAAGCATCTGGCCGGGATACGCCAGATTGACGACGAGCTTCGCGCGGACGAGGCGTACCACGCCCTGGATCGCGCCGGGCGGCGGGCGGTTCGGCAGGAGCGTCTGCGGGAGGCCGGGCTGCTCCCCGCTCAGCAGGACTCATCCGAGGCGTATAGCTGCCGTTCCGGGGCGGTGACGTTCTACTTCGGCGGAATCGAGCGGGGGTTGCAGCCGTGTCCACACTGCGGCGCGCCGGCGGGCATGGGCTTCATTGGGGTCACACACGACGACGGGCGGGGCTTGAGCTTCGACCCGATCCTCTATCACTACGCCCAGGCCGGGCATCCGATCACCGCCGAGGACGTGGATGTTGGGCTGCTGCTGGCGATCATGGCGGACGCCTGAGTGATAGAGTCCCTCTCCGAGTCGGCCAGCCTGGAAGCCGATGCCCTCTACCTGGCTATCCTGGCCGCCAGGGGCGTCAAGCCCCTCAGCAGGCTCGAATACCCGGTGCCGCCGGACGTCCTGCTCATTTTAGAGAGTCTTGGCCTGGCTCTGGGAGTCGTCACGCGCGTCGCCCGGAACGGCGCGCTGTGCACCCACCGGGTCATGAGTCTGAACCCCGGCCTGGTCCGCCAGTACCTGGCCGAGTTCGACGGCGCGCTGCTGTCCGGGCGCGCGCCCTCGGTCGTCCGCGCCGAGGCGCGCTACTTCGGCTATCCCCCATGCTGCGCGGAAGCGTTCATCGCCGCGCCGTATGCCCCTAATGGCCTGCCCTGGGCCGATCAGTGCCTGCTGTTCCATCACGCCTGCCCCGCCTGCGTCGAGACGCCGGGGCTGCTTCCCCTCTACCGCGCTGCCCACGCCGAAGCCCAGGCCCTTTTTGAATCGCTGATCTGCGCCGGGGTGCTTGATCCCTCTCTCTCCTGTTGACTGAAAGCGGCAGGATCGGGTAGAATTAGAACATATGAGCTAGTTTGATTCTACTCTGACCCAGGGAGGTGACAGAATGTTTCCATGTGAGATTCAAGAGCAGCCCACCCGGCCAACTCTATCTATCCGCTTCAGGTCGCCGGTGGGGGAGCTGCCCACCCACTTCGGCAGGATTTACGACGCGATCCACCAATACGTCGAGAAGGCGGGCGGCGAGCACGCTGGCGCGGCCTTCGCCATCTACTACAACATGGACATGGACGACCTGGACGTCGAGGCGGGCTTCCCCATCGCAAAACCCCTGCCCGCCAGCGGCGAGATTCAGGCGGGCGAGATTCCCGGTGGGGCGTTCGCCATTTGCCACTACACCGGCCCCTATGATAACCTGAGCCAGGCTTACGAGGCGCTCACCGAGTTCGCCGGGGGCAAAGGCTATGCGCCCGCCGGGCCTCCCTACGAGTGGTACTTCGACGGCCCCGACGTGCCGGAGAAAGAC
>JARRJX010000414.1:0-3244 GCA_037388645.1 Chloroflexota bacterium | reverse complement strand
CACCGCTCATGCCCCTGGGCCTTACCACCGCTCCTGACACCAGCCCCCCTTAGGGGGCGTCTGGTGTCAGGAGCGGCTGGCTCAGTGGCGGGCGGTGACGCTCGTGTGCCCTCTCTCTACACATCCGGCGGCGGACGTGCTACACTTGCTCTGTTTTTTACTACACCACACCATCGACAGGGCAGACATCACCATGACCAGAGCACTTGTTACCGGCAGCACCGGCTGCCTGGGCTCGAACCTCGTCGCGGCGCTCACCGCGCACGGGGTCGACGTGGTCGGGCTGCGCCGCAGCACCTCGCCCGACGACGCCACCTACGACCTGCGCATGACCCCCGCCGTCGGGGACGTGCTGGACATCGACTCGCTGCGCGCCGCGCTCATCGGGGTCGACTGGGTGTTCCACGTGGCCGCCGTCGCCACCTACCGCAAAACCCCCGACGACCTGTTCTTCCGGGTGAACGTCGAGGGCACGCGCAACGTGCTCCAGGCCGTGCAGGAGGCCGGTGTGAAACGCTTCGTGCTGACCGGCTCGGTGGGGGCGTTGGGCAGGCCCAGGCCGGGCAAGGCGCTGATGGACGAGGAGGACACGTTCAACCTGAAGCCGGACGATTTCCCCTACGGGTACAGCAAGCACCTGGCCGAGGGGGTCATGGCCGAGTTCGTTGAGCGGGGGATGCACGCGGTATGTGTGCTGCCTGGCATACTGATCGGCCCACGGGACGTCAAAGTGATCGGCGGGGAGATCGTCATCCAGGCGCTTAAGGGGCGCGTCCCTGCGCTGCCCGCGGGCGCGGCCAACTACATCGACGTGCGCGACTGCGCCGAGGGGCACATCGCCGCCGCCGAGCGCGGCACGCCCGGCGAGCGCTACCTGCTGACCGGGCACAACCTCTCCCACCACGAGGTGATGGCGATCATCCACGAAGTGCTGGGGACGCGCGTACCGCGTCTCACCATCCCCGGCTGGCTGCTGCGCCCGATGGCGGAGGCGGCGGGCGTGGCGGACAGGCTGGGGATCGACCTGCCCATCGACCGGGGGCGGCTGCTGCTGAGCGGGGACTGCATGTGCTATGATAACAGCAAGGCCGTCCGCGAGCTGGGCCTGACGATCAGGCCGTTCGCCGAGAGCGTGCGCGACACCTACGAGTGGTACCGCGATCACGGCTACCTGGAGAAGCGCGGGGTCGCCCCTCTCCCTGAATGAGGGATGGGCGCGGATGCGCTCGGATCAGGGTGGCAATCGACGCCCCCGATCCGCATAATCCAGGAAGCCCTGGCATCCATCCTTGTTCGACTGCCCAGGTAAGGGTAGAGGGAGGACTATGGCTCAACCCGCAGCATCCCACGATCAAATCCGGGTGGCCGCCATCAATGGCAGCCTGCGCGAGGCCAGCTACACACGCCTGGCGCTGCGAATCGCCCTGGAAGGGGCGCGGTCGGTCAACGCCCAAACCCAGTTGATCGATCTGCGCAACTACGATCTCACGTTCTGTGACGGCAGGCGGCCCAGCGTTACCCCATATCCAGAAGGCGTGCAGCGACTGCAACACGACGTTCAGAGGGCACAGGGTATCATCCTGGGCACGCCGGAATATCACGGCGGCATGAGCGGCGTGCTTAAAAACGCGCTCGATCTGATGGGCTTCGACGAGTTCGAAGGCAAGATCGTCGGGCTGGTGAGCGTCTCAGGCGGCATGCTGGGCGGCACGAACGCCCTGAACAGCCTGCGGGTGGTAGGCAGAGCACTCCACGCCTGGGTCGTGCCAGAGCAGGCCTCGATCCCACAGGTATCCCGTATGTTTGACGAGACGGGACACATCACGAACGAGCGTCTGCACGAGATGCTGCTGACCGTCGGGCGGCAGGTGGCACGCTTCGCCTTCCTGCATACCTCAACCGAGATTCAGGAATTTCTCCGGGCGTGGGAGAGCGCGCCCGATAACCCCGGCGCGCGCGAATCGGCCTTGCGGGCGTGAGCTTGCCCCGTATCACAGAAAGGATCATCATGCACCAGCAGTACCAGTTAGCACACCGTGACGCCCTGGCAATCGTCACCCGAATCCAGGCCGAGCTAGAAAAAGACGGCAAGGGCGCGGCGGTGGCCGTCGTAGACAGGCACGGCGAGTTAATGGCCTTCCTGCGCACCGACGGCTGCCCGCTGACCTCGATCACGATCGCGATCAACAAGGCCTTCACGGCAGCCCGCGAGCGGCAGGAATCGCGGGCGGTGGGCGACCGCTCACGCAAGGAAGACTGGCCGATGAGCAACCTGGGGGACAGCCGCTTCGTCAGTTGGGGCGGCGGCGTGCCAATCGTCTACCAGGGCGAGGTCGTCGGCGCAGTAGGCGTGAGCGGCCTGACAGAAGACGAGGACGTGGTGCTGGCCCGCCTGGGAACCAGCCTGATCGAATAACACACCGGGCGAGAGAGAGGCGGCAGGCCCCAGGGGTGTGTCCCTGCTGGCCTGCCCGCTCTTCAGAGACCGTTTGAGAAGTGTGCCCCCCCATCCCCAGCCCTTCCCCTGCAAGCAAAGGAAGGGAGAAATCCTGGTTCTCGAAGTCCTTGTAGGAAGAAAGCATTGGCAGATCATTACGTTCTAGTTACGGACTGCGCCTGGCCGGTGTTAGATATTGAGCAGGAAATCCTGGCGGCAGCAGGCATGGACATCATCCTGGCAGAAAGCGGCGACGAGGAGGAGCTGTTGGCGCTTGCGCCCCAGGCCGCTGCTATTCTGACCACCTGGAAACCGGTCACGGCACGTGTACTAGATGCTGCTCACCAGTGCCTGACCGTCAGCAACTACGGCGTGGGTGTGGATAACATTGACCTGGAACATGCTACAGCGCTGGGTATTATCGTCAGCTACGTACCCGACTACTGCGTGGAAGAGGTGTCGGATCACGCCATGGCGCTGCTGCTGGCCTGTGCGCGACGTATCGGCATCTTCGACCGACTTACGCACCAAGGCAGCTGGGACCGGCATGCTGGCCGCCCTATGTATCGCATCCGGGGCAAGACGCTGGGGCTGATCGGCTACGGAAATATCGCCCGCGCCATGGTTCCCAAAGCGCAGGGCTTTGGCCTCAACATCATGGCCTATACCCCTTACCTGGAAGAAGGCGTGTTCGATTCAGGAGTGACACTCACGCACGATCTTCCGGCGTTATTGGCACAGGCCGACTATGTCTCGATCCATGCGCCTTTAACAGACAAGACACAGGGCATGGTTAATGTGGATTTC
>JARRJX010000413.1:0-3248 GCA_037388645.1 Chloroflexota bacterium | reverse complement strand
GATGGTCGACGACGGCAAGATCACCCAGGAGCAGGCTGACCAGATGCTCGAAGGCGGCTTCGGCCCGCGCGATGGGGACGGCTTCCGCGGCCCGTTTGGCGGTCTGCGTGGGTTCGGCGACCAGGAAGCGCTGGCCGCCGCGCTGGGCGTCAGTGTGGAGGACTTGCAGAGCGCAGTCGAGAACAGCACCAGCTTTGAGGAGCTGCTCAGCAACCTGGGCGTGACTCAAGAGGAGTTCAACAGCGCGATGCAGACCGTCCGTGAAGCGGCCATCCAGCAGATGGTCGACGACGGCAAGATCACCCAGGAGCAGGCCGACCAGATGCTCGAAGGCGGTTTCGGCCCGCGCGATGGGGATGGTTTTCATGGCCCTCATGGAGGGGGATTCTGGAATGGCGATGGCACCTCTGACAGCACGAGCGGACGAGGCACTAATCCATTCGCCACGACAGACGATGCATAAATAACAACACTCTCACCCTGGCGTGTTGTCCACGCCCCTTTAAGCCCCCTCAATAGTCTGGGGCGCAGCAATACTATCGCTGCGCCCCAGACCTACTTTTTCCCCGCAAGCGTTAGCTGCGCCCGTACCCCAGGAACCCGCGCGCCACGTTGCGCACTTCCTCGACCGTGACGAAAGAGCGTGGATCGACCTCCTGGGCGATGTCCATCACCTGGGCCGCGTCCCGCCGCTTGACGACCACCCGCACGATGCCAACCGTGCCGGTGTTGCCCTCCCCGGCGCTGCGCGTCGCGCCGAACCCGGCCACCCGGATGGCCTCGGCCACCGGCAGGGATTTGCCCATCGAGACGATGTTCACCGTCGCGAATCCGGTCGCCATCCGGGCTTCGATCATGGTGCCGGTCAGGGTGCCCAGGGCAAAGCCGAGGCAGTAGGCGAAGAGGTTCCAGAGGTTGCTCAGGTCGCGCGCGACCATCCCGAAGGTGAGGGCAAAGGTCAGCGCTTCGAAGAAGGCGATGCCGGTCACAAGCGCCTTGTTGGCGCGGCCCATGATCAGGTAGCGGATCGTCGCCAGCGTGATGCTCAGCACGCGCACCACGAAGATCACCAACGCGCCTACAATAACGTTGTCAAACTCCATCAACTTATCCGACTGATTCGAGACGCACAGGCCCTAACCAACCGTCTCCACCTGGCTGGTATCCCCGACGTTCAGGGATTGGAAACGCCCGGCCACGCGGGCCTCCTGGCCGACGAGCGACCGTTCCAGCAGGCTGGCCGAGACCACGGCCTTCTGGTCGATGATCGAGTTGCGGATGACGCTGTCGCTCACCCGGCAGTCCGCCGAGATGACCGCGTTAGGCCCGACGACCGAGTTCTCGACCTGGGCATCGGGATGCACGTACACCGGCGGGATGACCGCCACCGTTGGCAGGTCGAGGCTGGCGCTGTTGTCAAAATGCTTGTTCAGCAGGTACTGATTGCTCTCCAGAACGGAATCCGGCGTGCCGCAGTCCAGCCAGAACTCGACAGGCTGTGTCCGGAAGTCTGCCCCTTCCTCCACCATGATCTGGAAAGCATCGGCCAGGTAAAATTCGCCCCTCGTCATCTGCTTGCGCGCCATCAGGGTGTCGACGGCGTGGAGCATCTGAGCGGAATCGCGCAGGTAATACATGCCGATCACGGCCAGCTTGTTCTCCATGGTAGCAGGCTTCTCGACAAACTTGGTGACGCGCCCCTGGTCGTCCAGGGCGACGACGCCAAAGCGACGCGGGTCTTCGACCTCCTGGACAAAGGCCAGTCCATCGCCGGTAAAACCGCCGATCACGCTCAGGTCAGCGTCGAACAGAGTGTCGGAGAACAGCAGAAGGGCGGGGCCGTGCAGGTGCTGGCGGGCGAGGTGGATGGCGTGAGCCTGCCCGATCGGCTCGTCCTGAACCACGTAGATAGCCTTGAAGTCGTAGGTATCGGCCACCCACTCTTTGATCTGGTCGCCCAGGTAGCCGATGATGAAGATAAACTCGTCGATCTCCAACTGGCTGAGAAGCGGGTCGAGCAGGTGTTTGAGCATTGGCTGTCCGGCGACGTTGATCAGGGGTTTGGGGTGGCTGTAGGTGTGCGGACGCATGCGGCTGCCATAGCCCGCCATGGGGATGATTACTTGCATCGTGGTTATGTCTCTCCTGTCAGGGTGCCTCAAAGCCGGATAAACGGATCATACCTGGTTTTTCTGGTAACGCCTTCACGCTGTCCGGGGACGGGGCGGGATGGTATAATAAGGCCTCCTGGATATAAAAATAGTCTCCTGGGAGTCTGCGCCTGATGACGAGCGAATTAACCGGCGTTGAGCGTGTCCTGCTGCGGATGAGAGGAGCGCTTCCCAAGCACCTGTTTGTGTTGGTCGGCCCTTCCGGTGTGGGAAAGCATACCATCACTCAAGAGGTGCTGGCAACCTACCAGCCGTTGATGGAGCAGGTGCGCACCTACACCACCCGGCACCCGCGCGCGGACGAGGTCGAGGGCGCTCAATACCACTTCGTCTCGCGGGAGGCGTTCCGGGCGCTGGCGCTGGCCGGAAAGCTGATGGAGGCCGACGCAGAGCACGCCGGGCACGACGTATACGAGGCGGGCGACCTCTACAGCATGCCCGCCGACCTGTTCCAGGATATCCCGCCGGAAAAACACCTGGTCTGGGCCGAGGTCGACACCGACGGCGCGCAGCTCCTCCAGGAGCGCTACCCCGACTGCGTGACGATCTTCGTCACCGCCCCCCCACTCGACCTGCTTGAGCGCATCCTGCGGCGCTCGGAAGACACCGACCGCCACATGAACTCCGAGACGCTCGCCCGGCGCATGGAGGCGGCCCGCAAGCACATCCGCGCCGCCCAACACTTCGACTACATCGTCTTCAACGAGGATGACCGGATCGACGAGGCCGTGGCCGCCGTGAAAGGCATCATCGAGAGCGAGCGCAGGCGGGTGCGGCTCGGCGTCGACCTGGACGCGGTGCTGAAAGAGGCGTTCGCCACGCTGGGTGAGGTGGCGGGCGGCCCGGCGGAGGAGTGAGCCTTCTCGGCCCTATTCGGGGGCAGAATACGTTCACCCCATAATCCCGAGGAGCAAGGACGGTTCATACCTCCGTATGCGCACTGAACAGATATATCTGCTCATTCAACTGCTTTTTCTGGCAACGTTCTTCTACCTCTTCGCCGTCATGCCCCGCAGGAAAAAGCAAAAATCTGATAACCCTCCCGATCTGCCTCCTGACGATCCAACCAAAGCAATC
>JARRJX010000412.1:0-4261 GCA_037388645.1 Chloroflexota bacterium | reverse complement strand
TGGGTGTGCATCGACACGCCGCCGCTGCCCAGGGACGCCCGGCACTGGTGGACGGCGCTGCAAACCATCAGCAACAGGCCGTTCCTGTACGTGATCAACACCAGCTTCCACCGCGACCGGGTGCTGGGCAATGCCTGGTTCGAAGCGCCGGTGGTGGCGCAGGAAGCGGCGGCCCGCAAGATGCTCGACCTGAAGCCCGGATTCGTCACTCTGGCCGCCGAGGAGATGACCGCCAACGACAACGAGTTCATCGAGATCGCCAGCCTGAAGCTGATCCCGCCCCAGCTTTCCTTCGAACAATCGCTGACCCTGATCGCGGGCGAGCAGGAGATCGCGCTGAAACGCATGCCGGGCGCGTCGTCCGGGAACCTGTGGGTGGTGTTTGAAGAGGCGAGGGTGATCTTCACCGGCGAGACGATCGTCTCCCAGCGCCACCCCCGGCTGCGCGGCCCGGTGGCGGAGGCATGGCTGGCGGTTCTGGAGGACATCCAGAACGGCGCGTACCGGGAGTGGACGATGGTTCCGGGGCAGGGGGCGATCCTGCCGGAGCCGGAGGTCGAGCCGCTGATCAATTATCTGCACGCCGCCCGCCGCCGGGTGAGCGACCTGATCGACTTGGCCCAGCCGAGGGTCGACCTGGGGGGCTACATCGGCGAGCTGCTGCCCTACTTCCCCTATCCGGACAATGGACTGGACCCGGGCTGACGCCGGATTAGTGGGTGCCGGAGCAGGCGCTCCGGATGGCGCTGGATTTTCGCTGGGACATGATCTCAGGTACAATGCTTTCCGCAGCAGATTGTCGAATTCCATGATTATCAGCACAGCTTGAATCGTATGGCCTCATTAGAGCTTGAAGCATTAGTCGGTCATCTCTTCGTGGTGGGCGGACGGGCGATCAGCTCGCCGTCCCCCGGCGCGATCGCCATGCCACCGCCGCGCCGGGCGGCGCGGGGCCGGGACGCCGACACACTGTTCGGCCTGCTGACCCTGGGCGAGGGGCAGCGCCAGCTCAACGCCGAGGTTGTCAAGATCAACTCGCGCCGCCCCGACCCGTTTGAGGTAGGCGTGGCCTGCGCGGTGCTGCGCGGCCAGGAGCTTTACATCGGGGTGGCGGGGCCAGCGCGCTGCTTCCTGGTGCGGGAGGGGTTCGTCGAGCGGCTGCCCGACGACGAAGACCTGCGGGAGGGGATCATCTCCCTGGGCCTGGAGAAGGACGCCGACGTCCGGCTGTTCCGGCGGGACGTGCGGGCCGGGGATTTCCTGATCGTGACCGACAGCTCGCTCGACAACCTGGGCGATACGACCGTCCGCCACGCCCTGGAGAGCGGGGAGGTGGACGCCACGCTGGTCAACCTGCGCAGCGTGGCGGGCGAGTTTACCTCGGCGGTGGTGATCAAGTTCGTCGCCCCGCTGGAAGAGGGGGAGGTCGACGAGCTACCCGCCCGGCCCATGCCTGCCGCGCCGCCGATGCGCTCCTTTGAGCCGCCTGAAGCGGGGCGGCCTGCTCCCCCACCAGCCGCTCCACCGGCCAGGGCTACCGGGGCGGAAGGTGTGCAGCCGGTGGACGGCGAACCGGTCGAGGGCGAAGCGCCGGAAGCCGAGGGCGGGGAAGCACCGGAGGTCGTGCTCCCCTGGCCGCGCCGCATGGCCCGCAACCTGACCCTGGGGCTGGCGAAAGCGACCGACGGCACCAAAACGCTGGTCACCAGCATGATGCCGGAGGACGAGGAAGAAGGCGCGCTGGCGCAGCGCTTCCAGCTTTCCACCACGATGCAGATCGGCGTGGTGGTGGCGGTGGCTGTGCTGGTCGCGCTGGTGACGACGGCGGTCTACCGTTTCCGCGGGCAGACCTCGCAGTACGCCCAGCTGGTGCGCGAGGCCCAGGCCGAGATCGAGCAGGCGCGCGAGGGGGCGGGCGACCAGGCGACGGCCCGCCCGCACTGGGAATCGGCCATTTTCCTGCTCGACCAGGCCGCCGAGATCCGCGCCCCCAGCGCGGATATCTGGAACCTGCGCAACGAAGCGATGACCGTGCTGGATTCCTACGACCACGTCACGCGGGTGACGCCGGTGCTGATGCGCGAATACCCGGACGGCACGGTCTTGCGCGGGCCGGTCGTGCAGGGGCTGAACCTGTACGTGGTGGACGAGACGCAGGACATCCTGTACCGCGAGGATTTAGACGAGAGCGGGCAGCGGTTCGTGAACCGGGAGCCGCAGATCATCACCCGGCAGGGGGATGTGGTCGGCTCGCAGGTGATCGGTGGCATGGTCGACCTGACCTGGATGGAGGAGGGCGGCGTGCCCCAGCGCAACGTGCTGGCGGTCATCACCCGGAACGGGCTGCTCATCACCTATTCGCCAAGCTGGGACGTGACGGCCACCCTGCTGCCTGAATACGAAGCCTGGCAGGACCCCAGGGCAATCGCGGTGTACGAGGGCGACCTGTACATCCTCGACGCAGGCGCGAGCGAAATCTGGCGCTACCCCTCCAACGGCGATTCGTACTCCAGCAGCCCGCAGCGCTACCTGACGGACGTCGAGGCCGACCTGAGCGACGCGATCGACATGGCGATCGACACCAACGGCAACATCTACATCCTGCACGCGGGCGGCTGGATATCGAAGTTCTTCCTGGGACGCCCGGAGGTGTTCCAGTTCGAGGGGCTTCCGCAGCCGCTCTCCCGGCCCGTGGCGTTCCACCTGAGCCTGAGCCTGTTCGACCGCACGCTGTTCATCGCCGACCCAGGGGGCGGGCGGCTGTATGCCAGCGCCCTGACCGGGGCCTTCCTGGCGAACTACAAGGACACCGACGACACGGTGTTCGATACGCTGTCCGGCGTGTTCAGCGTCGACCGGCCACCGGTGGTGTACGTGGCTGCCGGGAGCCGGTTGTACGATTTCTCCCCATAGCGACACGTGTTATAATCCCCGCCGGATTTGTGACGAACCGGTTTGAGCTTGCTCCCAGAATCCTGGCGAGGGAATCTGGTTTTGTTGGTTTTGTTCAGGGATGGAAATGGGAATTAAAGGAAGCAGGATGAGGAACCCAGGGCCGAAACCCGCAGCGATGCGGGGCGGCGCGATCAATCTGCCGGTGCGGGTCTCGATCCCCGTGCTGGTGTTGTACGTCCTGGCGACCGTCGCCATCGGGTATTTCACCTTCGATGGGGTGCGGAAGCTGGTGGTGAACGTCCCCTGGGGGACCAACGCCGCCGATACCCCCCAGTTCGGCAGCGGGGCGGACATCGCCCAGTTCGAGTCGCAGGGGGACAACGTGGCGGTGTGGAGCGAGGGGCGGGTCAACGTGCTGCTGCTGGGCATCGACGAGCGCCAGCTTGAGGAAGGCCCCTGGCGCACCGATACGATGATCCTGCTGACGATGGACCCGGCGGCCAAGACGGCGGGCATGCTGTCCATCCCGCGAGACCTGTGGGTGGAGATTCCGGGCTACGGCGTGTACGACCGGATCAACACCGCCCACTTCCGGGGGGACGCCGACCGCTACCCCGGTGGGGGCGGCCCGGCGCTGGCGATGGACACCGTCCAGGCGAACCTGGGCGTGCCGGTCAATTATTACGCGTCGGTGAACTTCTACGCCTTCGTCCAGATCATCGACCGCATCGGCTGCATCCCGATCACGGTGCCGCAGACGATCGACGACCCCGACTTCCCCGCGCCGGAGGGCTTCGGGTACGACCCGTTCCACATCGACGCGGGGGATTACTGCCTGGGTGGGGAGACGCTGCTGCAATACGCCCGGACGCGGGCGACCTACGGCGGTGACTTCGACCGGGCGGCCCGGCAGCAGCAGGTGATCCGGGCGATCCGCGACCACGTCTTGAGCACCGGCCAGCTCCCCAACCTGATCACCCAGGCCCCGGTGATCTACGGCGACGTGCAACAGGGGGTCAATACCAACCTGACCATCCAGCAGATTATCCAGCTGGCGCGCGTCGCGGCGGAGATACCGGACGGCAACATCTGCTCAGCCGTGATCAGCGGGGAATACGTCAACCAGGCCACCCTCGAAGACGGCAGCCAGGTGATCGTCCCGGATTGGACGAAGGTACGCGGGCTGGTGAGCGACCTCTACAACGGGACGGGCCAGTGCGCCCCCGGCGCGCCGAGCGTCGAGGCGGACTTCACGGACGAGGGCGCGATGGTCAAGGTGGTGAACGGCACGCGGGAAGAAGGACTCGCCACGCAGACCGCCGACCAGTTGAGGGCGATCGGGGTCAACGTGGTCGAGGTGGGCAAC
>JARRJX010000411.1:0-3256 GCA_037388645.1 Chloroflexota bacterium | reverse complement strand
GTTAGCCTTCGGCTTCAGCGTGCTCGGCGCGCCCGGCGACGCCGGTGATTTCGACGCGCAAAGCTGGGGAGAGCGGGTCGTGGCCGAGAACAGCTCGCCCGGCTTCGAGCTGAGCATGGAGCCGTACACCTTCACCGGCGCGGGGCTGGATGGGGTGCGCGTTGGCCCGATGCCCGGCATGGCGACCGCCGCCGCTGCCTTCGTGCGCGCCAACGATACCCTCTACGGCGTCACCGTCTACCCGGAGCGTTCCAGCTTCCCTGAGTACACCGATCAGGTGGACGCGCTGTGGGCGGGCTTGAGCGACAGCATCCGTTTCTTCCCGCCGGTGGACAAGGGCATCGACTACCAGACAGCCGGGGAAGTGTGCCCCACCCAGGGGCCGGATACGCAGTTGGTGATCGACTACGAGGAAGGCTGGTGCCTGCTCATACCGGCGAGTTGGCATGAGGATGCCGAGAATCACTTCCTGGGGCGCTTCGTGGGCGGCCCGGAGATCGGGAGTTTCTGGCCGGGGCAGCCGCCGTACGCCAACATCACCATCGGCTACAGCGGCCCGGCGTCGGATGATATCACGCTCGACCAGCAGGCGGAGGGGCGCGCCAATGCCAACGGTCGGCCCGACCTCGTGCAGCGCACTGACGCGGAGATCGGCGGCTACCCGGCGGTCATCCTCGATACCGAGGACGGTCCCATCCCGGATCGGGTGGCTCTGATCCACACCACCGGGGGCATGTACTCGGTGCTCGGCCAGCCCTTCGACGAGGAGAACTTCCCCACCGCCCAGCCCGATCTGGAGGCGGCCTGGGACACGATGATCAACAGCATCCAGTTCTTTGAGGCGTACCGCTAAGCCTATCCGAAATAAGCGCAGCGAATTTGCGGATAGGTAAATAAAGGGCCACGCTGCGGTCGTGATGGCCGCAGCGTGGCCGAGAGTGGAGTAAAAATGTCAAAAGGTGCATCCTGTAGACCAGGACGCCGAGGCCGATCAGGCCAATAACGAGGTAAGAGATAGGGGTCATCATTCTCCCTTATTGCCTGTGTGGTGAGTGGGGTAAGGTGGCGACGAGATAATGAGGCACTCCCCGATCCGCCCGGAAAGCCTGCTTACTTCATTATACTTTACTCGTTCAATAGTCGCCTGCCACGATCGTCAGCCTTCCGCCACGCTGGCCTTGCAAAAGACCCTCCCCCAGTCGGCCCCTCGCTACCCCCAGCCTCCCGCCTGCGTATTGGAAAGAGGTGAGACGATCGCGCCGCCAGGAGAGCAGAGAGGAACGGCCAGATGAATCGTGAGCGACCCAACTACGGGAACTGGATTCGCCTGCGGGCGGTCATCGCCATTTTAGCGGTGGGCCTCGCCCTGGCCGGGGCCGCGCTGCTCCCGATCTCACCCCTCCTCCGCATCGTGCTGATCGCCCTGGCCGCCTTTCCCCTTGGCATGGGCCTCTACCTGCTCTACGTTTATGAGCAGTTCGCCCCCTGGGGTGGCGGCTTCCAGGATAAGCTGTGGGGGTTGCTCCTCGATCATCTCGCCACAGAGGGGCAGGGCCGCGCGCTGGATATTGGCACCGGCAACGGGGCCTTGGCGGTCAGGCTGGCGAAGCGCTGTCCTGCTTTGCAAGTCGTCGCCGTCGACTATTGGGGTGGCAGTTGGGAGTATGCCCGCGCGGTTTGTGAGCGCAACGCCCGCCTTGAGGGGGTCGAGAACCGGGTGACCTTCCACAAGGCCAGCGCGGCCTCCCTCCCCTTCAAAGATGCCGCGTTCGACCACGTCGTCAGCCACTTCGTCTTCCACGAAGTCTCCGATCTGCCGGATAAGCGCGACGCCATCCGCGAGGCGCTGCGCGTGCTGCGCGCGGGCGGCACGTTCGCCTTCCAGGACATGTTTCTGGACGAGTCGATGTACGGCGCACCGGGCGATCTGGTCGAGACGCTGCGCGCCTGGGGCGTGTCCGAGGTCAGCTTTATCGAGAGCGGCGGCGAGCTGGCGATCCCCCCGCTGCTCCGCAACCGTCGAGCGTTGGGATACGCCTCGCTGCTGGTCGGGCGGAAATAACCGTCCGCCTGATATCTCGTCGGCCACCAACCACGCCCTCTTTCCGGGGTCTGCTTTAGGGGATTAACGAAATAACGAGGCAACTCCTGACGAGATCGTCTGATGTCAACACCGTCTACTCCGGTGGAAAACAGCCCACTTTAGCGGGCATTTTACTTCGTAGCCCGATGATTTATCGTCGGGCGACATCGGCATTGGCGGTTGATCGACCGCTAGGCGTATTCATCATTATTGCCTCATTAAATTCTTAACGTTCAATAGTCGCTCCACTATGCTCGTCCCCCTCCCCCAAAAAACCGAAAGTAATTCGAAAGTAATTGACAAAAAACCAAAAGCTCGCGTAAACTGATTGTACGTAGTCGTGACACCCTGCGAGGACAGCCAGTGCTCATCGGCGAACGCCACGAACGGATCATCGAGTTGCTCGTCGAGCGGGAGGCGGTCTCCGTCTCCGAGTTGAGCGCGATCCTCGATGTCTCTCCTGTGACCATCCGCTCCGATCTCAACCAGCTCGCCGAGCAGGGCAAGGCGCTGCGCACCCACGGCGGCGCGCGCCTCGCGGGCGAGCGCGCCCGGCAGGAGTACACCTACACCACCCGCCAGCGCCTGAACGCCGAGCAGAAACACCAGATCGGCCAGTGCGCCGCCCGGCTTGTCCAACCCGGCGAGGCGATCCTGCTCGACGCCAGCACCACGGCGGCGGCGGTCGGCCAGGCGCTCAAGGGGCGCGCCGACCTAACCGGGGTGACCGTGGTCACCACCGGCATATGGACCGCCCTGGAGATGCTGGGTGCGCCCACCATCCAGGTAGTGCTGGCCGGGGGCACGTTGCGCACGACCAGCGGCTCGATCACCGGCTCGATCACCGAGGAGGTCTTGGGCCGCTTCAACTTCCACCGGGCGTTCCTGGGCGCGTGGGGCCTGACCCTCGAAGACGGCCTGACGGACACCCTCCTGGCCGAGGTTGAGTTGAAGCGGATGATGGTGAGGTGCTGCCAGGAGTTGACCGCGGTGGTGGACAGCAGCAAGTTCGGGCAGACGGCGGTCGCGTCCTTCGCCGGGGTCGCCGATGTCGCGCGCATCATCACCGATCCGGGCGCGCCACCCGGCATGCTGCGCCGCTTCGAAAAGACGGGCGTCGAGGTGCTGATCGCCGATTCGACCTGAACGCATAACGCAGCACAACATTCGAAT
>JARRJX010000410.1:0-4037 GCA_037388645.1 Chloroflexota bacterium | reverse complement strand
GTGGACGGTTTGGAGCCGACAATCCGGGCGCTGAACACTTCTGGCACGCCTTCGGGGCGCAGTTCCGGCGACGCCTGCACTTTCTCCACCACCTCGACGTTTACGAACCCGGCTTCTCGAACAAGGGCGAGGTATTCGTCGGCATCTATCGCCCCGGTCACGCACTCCGCCCACAGCGCCAGCTGGGCACGATGGTCAGGGCTGAAATCACCCCTGGTCACAATGTCGCTGATGGAGATGCGCCCCCCTGGCTTGAGTACGCGAAACACCTCTTTGAACACGGCGGACTTGTCCGGCGAGAGGTTGATCACGCAGTTGGAGATCACCACGTCGACGCTCTGATCGGCAACAGGCAGCGCCTCGATCTGCCCCTGCCTGAACTCAACGTTCTCCAGGCCAAGCCGCGCTTTGTTGGCGTTCGCCTTGTCCAGCATCTCGTGCGTCATATCCACGCCGATGACGTAGCCCTGCTCACCAACCCGGTTGGCTGCCAGGAAACAGTCCATGCCCGCCCCGCTGCCCAGGTCGAGGACAACCTCGCCGGGCTGAAGCTGGGCGATGGTCAGGGGATCGCCGCACCCTAGAGATAGGGTAGTGATGTCGACTGGAAACTCGCCAAGCATCGCGCTGTCGTACAGAGTGATCGGCCCGCAGCCGCAGTCAGCCTCACCACAGCAGGATTCCAGCTCGCCTTCTACCGCATCTGCCGAGCGAGCGATCTGAGCATAATGATCGCGCACTGCCTCATGGATTTTGTCCGAACTTTGAGTCATTATGTCATCCACCCGAACCATATTGTCCGCATAGTCTGGGGCGAAGGCACTCACCAGCACACCACAACAAACGGACAACTGCCGCTGGTTGAGTGTGTAGAATCGCTGCCGTCCCTCCTGGCGCACTTCAACCAAGCCAGCCTCCTCCAGCTTCCTCAGGTGGTGGCTGACCGTCGGCTGGTTCACCCTGCCCTCAAGGCTGTCCACCACCTCACCGACGTTCAACCACACACAACACAGGTGTTTCATAATCTCCTGTCGTGTGTCGTCGGCAAGCGCTTTGGCAAACAATACCGGGTCGATGCTCATGTCTTAAATATATCGATATTTTTCGATATGTCAACTTTCGCATGCGCTCCAACTCATGACGATAACGAAGGTGAAACGTCAGCCAACCGGGTAAAAAACGCCTATTGATGGGAGCCTCAACAAACGATACAATCCGGGCAAGTTGGTAACCGGGTGAACCAAGCGAGGGGTGGTATGAACACTGTAGATACGAGGCGTTGGGGGAAGTTACTGGATATCCTTGCCCAGTTGAGTGACATCGAGCGCCAGCTTGTCACGCAGGCGGAGCAGCCTGGATCGTTTATTCCAGACGAGCTGCTCGACTATTGGTACCATACGTACCGGTCGGGCAGGGGGCTTGACCGGGTGGGGCTTTCGGACGAGGTTCAGGCCATCCTGATGGATTTCGACATGACGGTCATGGATTTGATCGAGATTCTGCCGGAGGATACGGACGACAAAGCCCACTACATTCGCAACGACGAGGTCTGGCGCGCCATCCGAGAGCTGGCCGACATGACGTTAACCCGAATCGCCCTGCTGGGGATTCCACAGGAGCCAACCTTCAGCGCCAACTAATGGTGCTGCTGAAGACGTGATTCTCATCACCTAGATGCCCGGCTTGTAAGCAAGCCGAGACCAACCAGCGGGTAAAAGAGTAAGAATCGGGGGTTCTTACTCTTTTGTTTTTTTGCCCAGATTCGCTATCATGGAGCGCCAAGTAAGCGGCAACATACACGATTTCGCGCCCCAGAAGCCTCGCTTCGGGGCCGGTTGTTGCCAGAGGCTGGCTCAGGCCAGGTCTGAAGAGGAAGATGAGCGGAAGACAACCGGCACGAACCTACCACATACGCACCTGGGGCTGCCAGATGAACGAGGCAGACTCACAGCGCCTCGCCAGCCAGCTTGAGCGATCGGGGCTGCGCTACGTCGACGACGCCGATTCTGCCGACGTGATCGTGCTCAACACCTGCGTCGTGCGCCAGAGCGCGGAAGACCGCGTTTACGGGCGGCTGGGACAGCTCAAGGTCTTGAAGCAGGAGCACCCAGATAAGGTGATCGGCCTGATGGGCTGCCTGGTCGGCGTGCGCGACCCCCTGCCCCTGCGGCGGCGCTTCCCGTTCGTCGACGTCTTCATGGCTCCGAGCGACCCGGCCCCCATGGTAGCGTTTCTTGAAGAGCGAGGGCTTGAGCAGCGCCTGATCGCCGAGCAGGCTGAGCAGCTCGAAACGCGCTACGCTCTGCAGGACGGCGACCTGAGACTGCCCCTGCACGAGCAAGGAAACCTGGTCAGCGCTCACGTGCCTATCGTTTATGGCTGCTCGCACGCCTGCTCGTTCTGCGTCATCCCGTTCCGGCGAGGCGCGGAGCAAAGCCGGAGCGTCGGGGAGATCGCGAGCGAGGTGCGCGCCCTGGCGCGCCAGGGCGTCAAAGAGGTGACCCTGCTGGGCCAGATCGTCGACCGCTACGGGATGGACGTGCCCGACGGCCCGGACCTCTCCGAACTGCTGGCCGTCATCCACGACATCGAAGGCATCGAGCGCATCCGCTTCCTGACCTCGCACCCCAACTGGATGACAGAGCGGCTGCTGGACACCGTAGCCGAGCTACCCAAGGTATGCGAGCACATCGAGGTCCCCGTACAGGCCGGGGATGACGAAGTCCTTCGCCGCATGAAGCGGGGCTACACCCAGGCCGACTACCGCCACCTGGTCGAGCGCATTCGTGACCGCGTTCCAGACGTTGGGATCAACACCGACATCATCGTCGGCTTCCCAGGCGAAACGGAAAAGCAGTTCGAGGAAACGTACAATTTGCTGGCCGACCTGAAGCTCGATAAGGCGCACATCGCGATGTACAGTCCCCGCCCCAACACCGTTTCTGCGCGGAGAATGGAGGACGACGTCCCGCCTGAGGAGAAAAAGCGGCGCTTGCAGGCCCTCGACTCGCTCCAACAGCAAATCGTGGCCGAGATCAACAGCCGGTTCCTGGGGCAGACCGTCGAGATCATGGTGGAGGCCGAGCAAGGCGGAAAATGGCGCGGGCGAACCCGGCAAAACAAGCTCGTGTTCTTTGTAGATGATGAGCGCGATTGGCGCGGCAGGCTGGCAGAGGTCGAGATCACATGGACTGGCCCCTGGAGCATGCAGGGGCGGCTGCCGGGAAGCACCGAACGGACACTTGAGATTCCTATCGCAAGCGTACATACCGGATAAGCATCCTGTTAAATTCCTGATTCATCACTATCTATTTGAGAAAGGCATACCACCGTGATAGTCACAACCGATCAGCTCTTCCGCGTCGCCTATGGACGGTTCGCCGTCGGGGCCTACAACATCAACAACATGGAGCAGACCGTGGGCCTTTTCAAGGGCAACATCCAGTCCGACGCTCCCTTTATCCTCCAGATTTCACGCGGGGCGCGTAAGTACGCTGGCGCACGGATGCTGGAAGCCATGATCCGGGCCGCAGAAGAGCGGTTCCCGGAGGCGATCTACGCCGTCCACCTGGACCACGGCGACGAAGAAACCTGCTACGACTCAATCGACTCCGGGTTCTACAGCTCGGTGATGATCGACGCCTCTGACAAACCGTTCGACGAGAACGTCGCGATCACGCGCCGGGTCGTCGAGCGCGCGCACGCTAAAGGCGTCAGCGTGGAGGCGGAGCTTGGCAAGCTGGGCGGCGTCGAGGAAGACATCGCCGTCGACGAATCAAACGCCTTCCTGACCGACCCCGACGAGGCCGTGAAGTTTGTGGAGCAGTCAGGCTGTGACAGCCTGGCCGTTGCCATCGGAACGAGCCACGGAGCCTACAAGTTCAGCGGGTCGCAGGGGCTGCATTTCGACCGGATCAAAGCGATCCAGGACAGGCTCCCCAATTTCCCCCTGGTCATGCATGGCTCGTCGTCGGTGCCGCAGGAGGAAGTGAAGCGGATCAACAACGCAGGTGGGAAGCTCGACCCCTCCGCCAAAG
>JARRJX010000409.1:0-3269 GCA_037388645.1 Chloroflexota bacterium | reverse complement strand
CCGATGTCGAAGCGGGCGGGGTAGAGGGTGACGATCTCGTTCGAGGGGTGGCGCTTGGGCCGGATCATCTCGTAGATCGCCGAGAGGTACGGCCCAGCCTCCATCTCGATGTCGGTGAACCCCTCCCGGTAGAACACGCTCATGTAGCGCGCGTTTTGTAAGAACGTCCCCCGAACGGTCACCGCTTTCTGCTGGTCTAAGACGGTGCCGTAGGCCAGGCAGGGCGAGACGTTGGCGGCGGTGAAGCAGTTGTCGAACAGGTAGGTGTTGTCCGAGTGCTCGTCGTGCACGACGGTCGGGATCATGATGTCGCCGATCCGGCCATTCAGGGTGGCCGCCTTGCCCATGCAGTACACCCCGGCGATCTCGCCGATGTTCTCCGAGACCCGGCTCAGGATTTCGTAGGCAGCCATGCCCAGCGGGTAGTCGATGTTGAAGACCAGCGCGTCGCTTTCCTCAAGCGCCTCGGCCCCTTCCACGTACACGCGCGGGTCGAGCCAGTCGGTTCTGATCTTGCTCAGTTCGATCACCTGGGCATCCAGGTCGAAGGCGTGCTCGCTGTCGATCCGCCGCAGGCCCACCTTCTGCTCGTCCGCCAGCTGCCCGGCCCTGACCTCCGGCCTGTGCGTGTCCAGGTAGTTTTTGTAGGCGTAATACAGGAAATTCTCATCACTGCCCGGCGCGCTGTCCGCCGCGCTGTCCAGCGCGCTCTGCCCGTACTCGCTCAGCAGGTCGGCCTGACCGTTCTCCTCGACGAACTGGTAGAGCCGCTCGCGCTGGCGCAGCGCGTAACCCGACCACAGGTTGGGCAGGCTGTGCCCGTTGCTGCTGACGAAATACACCGGGCGTGACTCATAAGAGATGTCGGGTGTCGTGCTCTGGATGTGCAGCCACCACAGGCGGGTCGCCTTGCGGTAATCCATCGTCGATCCGGCCAGCAGCCGCAGGTTGAGGCGCTTGGGCTGGGCGGCCATCGCCTGGAGGGTGCGGGTGGCGTTCGCCCGCCAGGCGTCGCAGAGCTTCTCCGCGTCGGCGATTTCCACCCCCAGGATGACAGCCAGTGCCCCGGTCTCTTCCTCGTCCAGGGTGCGCTCCGGGCTGAGCCTGGCGACGAATTCGCGCCCCTGGGCGGAGTCCAGCGCCCGGTGAATCTTGTTCCACTCGATCTGGAAGGCGGTCAGGTTGGGGATGATGTCGTCGATGTCCGAGCGGCTGGCGATGTATTGGGCCAGCGTATCCACCCCGTCGAAGTAAGACCGCCGTCGCCGGGCGCGGGCAAACACCTCCTCCCAGGTCAGCACTGGGTAGCCGAAGCGCTCAAATACCGCGTCCCACTGCCCCAGCACGACCAGCTCCACGTCGATCATGCAGGGGGGGAGCCGCAGCGTGGTATAGACCAGGGCGGAGATGTCCGGGGCGGAGTCGCGCGCGTGGGTGTGGAGCACCGAGTCCATCCCCACGTGCGTCTCGACGAGCGTCGCAATCGCGATGTCGCCCGTGCTGCGCAGCAGCGAATAGTAGGTGCGGATATACAGGTCGATCTGGTCGCTGTCGGTGCGGGGTACAGTTCGCTCCATGCCGGGTTTTATCCATTAAAAATGTATGCCGATTGCCTGCCTGTCGGGCAGGCGCTTGCTTGCAGTAATAAGATCGATACAGGTGGTGCGCTCAGCGGCGCTTTCTGCGGCGTCGTTTCTCCTTCCGGCTGACCACCACCGGGTCGCGGACGTCCAGCTCGCTGCCGGGGGGCTTCAGGAACGGGATCATCAGGATCATCACCAGGCTGAAGAGGACGAACATCAGCACCAGGGCGATCACCGTCTGCGAGATAAACGGCGACCACGTGTCAGGGAAGGTGATGGGTAGCACCGGGCCAAGAAAGCCCATCGAGAACTCGACCGTCGTCAGTGCCTTGACCACGGTGGGGGCGGCCAGGAATGAGAAACCGCCCAGCACGATCAGTACCACGAACCCGATAAACGGCTGGAGAGGATTAGGGCGTTTGCCCTCGTCGTCTTTCCATCTGGCACTCATTTCATAGGCTCCTTACGGTTTAGCTCGGCTGCGCGCTCAAAGGCGCTGACGATCTTATAGTAGCCCGTGCAGCGGCACAAGTTGCCCGTGATGCTCCCCTTGATTGTCTCGATGTCTGGGTCGGGTATCTCCTCGATCAGCTGCGCGCCCGACATCAGGAAGCCGGGCGTACAGTAGCCGCACTGCACCGCCCCTTCCTCGACGAACGCCTGCTGGATCGGGTGCAGCGCGCCGTCCCTGGCTAGCCCCTCGACGGTCACGATCTCGGCGTGGTGGGCGCGTGGCGCGCCGACCAGGCAGGACATCACCGCTGTGCCGTCCAGGTAGACCGTGCAGGCTCCGCATTCGCCCTCGGCGCAGCCTTCCTTCGTGCCGGTCAGCCCGGCGTCCTCGCGCAGCATCCGCAGCAGCGTTTTGCGGCTGCCCCCCTGTATCGTCACCGGCTGGCCGTTGATCGTGGTCTCGATCGGGTCGTCCGCGCGGTGCACGAAGCCTGCCGCAAGCGGTTTGACGACCCGTCCCTGGTTCGGCCCCCAGAGCATGGCGGGCCGTCTGGGATAGCCCTCCCGCTCGGCCCCGTCCCGCAGCGCGGTCAGCGCCCGGCGGGTCAATATCCGCACCATCTCGGCACGGTAGCGGGCCGTCCCGCGCACGTCGTCGATCGGGGTGGCCGCCTGGGCGCTCAATTCGGCGGCGTGCCCGATCACCTCGCCGGCCAGCGTCTGCCCGGCTAGGTACGCTTCGGCCTGGGGGGCGTGCACGATCGTCGGCGCGACGCTGCCCAGCGTGATCGCTGCTCCGGCGACGGCCTCCCCCTCAAAGCGCAGGACGACGGCGACGTTGACCACTGAGATCGCCTGGGCGCGGCGCAGCCCCAGCTTGAGAAACGTGCCGCGCTCGGTCTGCAGGTCGAGTGGGCGGAAGGCGATGTCGGTTAGCAGTTCGCCGGGCTGCATCACCGTGCGGCGTACGCCTGTGTAAAATTCTGTGAGCGGAACCACCCGCTCACCCCCTGCCGCGCGCAGTGTGACCTGCGCGTCCAGCGCCACCAGCGGTGTGATCGTGTCGTTGGCGGGCGAGGCGGTGATCAGGTTCCCGGCGACCGTGCCCCGGTTGCGAATCTGGGGTGAGGCTTCGTCCCAGGAGGCTCGCGCCAGCGGGAAAGCGAGCCCGATCAAAAGCGCCGACCCGGCCACGCGGTTGTGGGTGACCAGCGGCCCCAGGCGGATCAGGCC
>JARRJX010000408.1:0-3275 GCA_037388645.1 Chloroflexota bacterium | reverse complement strand
GCTGCGGGAAGAGCGTCACCCTGCGCTCGATCCTCGGCCTCGTCCCCTACCCCGGCGAGGTCATCACCGGCCAGATCGAATGGATGGGCCGGGACTTGCGCCGGATTCCCCGGCGCGAGCGGGCGAAGTTCCGGGGCAAGGAGATCTCCATGATCTTTCAGGACCCGACCTCCTGCCTCAACCCGGTGTTCACCATCGGCACCCAGATGGTCGAGACACTCAAGGTCAAGCTGGGCATGTCCGCCCAGGACGCCCACCACAGGGCGGTCGAGCTGCTCGACCATGTCGGCATCCCCTCACCCGAACAGCGGCTGAAACTGTATCCGCACCAGTTGAGCGGCGGTATGCGCCAGCGAGTGATGATCGCGATCGCGATCTCCACCCGGCCCAGGCCGCTGCTAGCCGATGAGCCGACCACCGCCCTGGACGTAACCATCCAGGATCAGATTCTGAAGCTGCTGGACGACCTCAAAAAGGAGACCAGGATGTCGGTCGTCCTGGTCTCGCACGATGTGGGCGTGGTGGCCCAGAACGCCGACCTGGTCGCCGTGATGTACGCCGGGCGGATCATGGAGATGGGCACCGCCCAACAGGTGATCCAGCACCCGCGCCACCCTTATACGCGGGGGCTGCTCTCAGCCCTCCCGGAGATCGACGCGGTCAGGGCGCGCGAGCCGCTCACGCCCATCCCAGGGCAGCCGCCCAACCTCGCCAAGCTGCCGCCGGGCTGTCCCTTCCAACCCCGCTGTTCCCACGTCCGCGTCGAATGCGAGGACATCCCGGTCGAGCTAGATCGACGCTACCCCGAACACGGGAGCGCCTGTCCGTTTGTGGATGCTGAGGTGCTCTCATGACGACCGATAACCTCAAGCCCCTGCTGGAAGTAGACGACTTGGTCAAGACCTTCGCCGGGAAGTCCTCCGTTCTCGACCACCTCCGTGGGAAGCCGCAGCCCCGCCTGATCGCCCTGGACGGCGTCTCGCTGACGCTGCCCCCCAACGAGGTGCTGGGGCTGGTCGGCGAATCGGGCAGCGGCAAGACCACGCTGGCGCGCTGCATCGTCCGGCTGGAAACACCCGACAGCGGATCGGCCACCTTTGACGGCCAGGACGTGCTGGCCGCAGGGCCAGCCGAACTGCGCCAGATCCGCCGTGACATGCAGATGATCTACCAGGACCCCTACACCTCGCTCAATCCCAGAATGTCCGTCCAGACGGCGGTCAGCGAGCCTGCCCTGGTGCACGGCCTGGTGGAGAAGGAGGGCACCGAGCGGCTCGTCCGCGAGTTGCTCGGACGGGTCGGCCTGCCCTTCTCGGTGGCCGAGCTGCGCCCACGGGCCTTATCCGGCGGGCAGCGCCAGCGGGTTGCCATCGCGCGGGCGCTGGCACTGAACCCGCGCGTGATCATCGCCGACGAGGCGGTCAGCGCGCTGGACGTCTCGATCCAGGCGCAGATACTCAACCTCTTTGCCGAGCTGATCCACGACCTGGGCCTGGCGATGATCTTCATCGCCCACCAGCTCTCGGTGATCGCCCAGCTCTCCGACCGTGTGGCGATCATGTACCTGGGGCGGGTCGTGGAGACCGGCCCCACGGTATCCGTCTTCACCAACCCGCGCCACCCGTACACCGGGGCGCTTCTGGAAGCGCACCCGCAGGTGGGGGAAGAGAAGAGACAGGAGCCAGCCCTGACCGGCGAGATACCCTCGCCTTATGCGATCCCCAAAGGCTGCCGCTTCAACACGCGCTGCCGCTTCGCCGAACCTGAGTGTTTCGAGGTAGACCCGCCTCCGGTCGAAGTGGCCCCCGGACACGTGGCCTGGTGCCACGTGCTCCCGGAAACCCTGTCGGGGACACACCGATCGGCGGATTAGGGAATAGACGAGCCGATATTCCGAGAACGCAATCACGAAAGGAGCCAACTACGATGGATCCCGTCAATTATTCGAAGTTCTGCTACTACAAGATCGAGCCGGACGACCTCGACTCGCTGGAGCCGGAAGCCGTTGACTTCCTGGGCGGCTCGCTCCAGCGGATGTGCGGCATCGGCATAGACGAGCCGCCCTGCCAGCTCGTCTATGAGGATTTCTTCCCCGGCTACGAGTACCGCTGGACGACCTGGGTCGATCAGCTCGACTTCGTGACCGAGGGCAAGGCGGAGATCACCTATTACCAGCCGCCGGGCCTGGAGGAGAAGCTAACCGTGGTGGTCGAGGCCCCCTGCCTCTACCTCATCCCGCGCGGCACGCCGATCGTCTGGAAAATCCTGGGGGACACAGTGTTCCGCCACATCTCCGTCGACATCCCCAACCCGCTGTTCCCGACCGAGCTGGCCAAGAGCCTGCAAGGCAAAGAATAATCCCCTCGGCCCGCGCCGAGGCAGATTCAGGAGCGAGAGTATGGCAACTCATCACGTGGCCTTCGAGCTGGATATGGAAATACGCCCCTCATTCCACGACGTGAGCGACCGGGTGAAGGAAATCGTGCGGGATTCCGGCATCCAGAACGGCATCGTCGTCGTTTTCTCTCAACATACCACCTGTAGCGTGATCATCCAGGAGGATTCGTTAGACGAGACTTTCAACGGCACCAAGTTCATCTTCCAGGACTTGCTGGACGTGCTCCGGCCCCTGATCCCGCCCTGTGAGAAGGAAGGCCAGTACATGCACCCCGGCCCTAAGTGCGTCGAGTATTCGGTGAATGTGATCGAGGAAGCGCCCGCCTGGACGCTCAACACGGACGCGCACCTGCGTTCTTCTCTGATGGGCCGCTCCGAGTCGATCCCGATCGTCGAGGGCGAGATAGTTTTGGGAATGCACGGGCGAATCTATTTTGCCGACTTTGACGGCACGCACGCGCGCACGCGCACCGTCCGGGTTCAGGTAGTAGGAGACTGAGGGGGTCGGCGGGGCGTCGTCAGCCTCGTCAGGTGTGGTCGCCGCACAGCGGGATCGGCCAGATGGCTTCGAGGGTGCCATCCCGGACGACGTGGAACCGGTCAAACTGGTTGATTGTCGCGTTCGCGTCGTGAACCATGATCTCGACCTGCTCGCCGACCTGGGGGATTCTTGCGTCGCCGCCGAACGTGACGCGCGTATGTTCGTCGCTGAGGGCCAACACGCTGCCCCCGGCGGGGTGTTTGACCTCCGGCAGGCCCAGCATCGGGCTGATCGATTTCCGCCCGGCGTCGACGATCACCATACCGTCGGCACCGGGATAGGTCGGACGGCTGATCACGGTGGTCAACACGCTCAAAGTGGGGTCGAACTCGTGCAC
>JARRJX010000407.1:0-3279 GCA_037388645.1 Chloroflexota bacterium | reverse complement strand
TGGGAATGCAGAGTAATAGGATATACAGCCCCTTCGATACTTTGGATAGAGCTGGTTGGGCCTGAGTATAAGGAAATACTACGTATCCTTATACCAGCAATTGAGTATTATTCTGGACCGTTTCGATGGAAAGGCGCTAATTTCTGTATAGAAGAAGATCATCTATGTGTGCGATTAATGCAGAGTCTTTCCCACAATTCCCAACTGTCTCCTGACTATATTCGTGAGCGATTTAAGTTATACAAAGTCACCTCGGATGAAACTCCCCCACACCAGATACAAATCCTGGCGTCGTGCTTTGTTGAATTTGAGAAAGGTGACGAAGTAAAACACCTGGCTTTTTGATCTACGGATCGATGCAAGCGAGTGTGTGTCGTCTGAACCAGCGATTCTATTGATTTGATGCAGTCAGATTGAGGGCTAATCTTCGTTCACGTTTTCATACACCCCACCGCCCGACAACCAAACCAATAACAACACCACCAATCATACCTATCCCTAAGATTGGCCCCCACGCCTTGGTAATGATGGCATCAGGCAAGCTCAACAGCGAGCCAAAAATGAGACCACTCAGACAGCCCGGTAAGGGCAGATCGGCTGCGCCAATGACCAACCCGATAGCAAACCGATTGACGAACGCCCCTGCCATTGCGGTTCTTTTGTCCTCCAAGTCCAGGGGTATCATGATGAGAACGTCAAGGATTGCGTAGATTAGACCCGCAATGACGCCAAGAAGTAATTTGTCCATCTGTCACCTCCAGGCGTCATTATAGCACGGATGTTCTTTATGGGATAGTCGCGGCACTTGCCAGGCATGCTACAAGGATACAAAGGTGTCCGGTGGCAAGATAAAAGGGGAAAGGACAGCCACCTATGAAGTGGGTGTCTGTAGGGGTGGGGGCCTGATGGTTAGCTGGCTGCCTGGGGCGTACCCGGCAACCCAGATGTCCCGGTCGTCCTGCTAATCCCCCGCCGGGACGAGGGCCTCTGGCTGAAGGAAGGCGGGCCACCCTTCAGAGGCGACGATCTCGCGCTGCTCCTCATCGCTGAGGACAAGGGTGTGTTCCTGCCCATCAAAGACGAGGGTCACGGTTAGCTCAGGCCTGCCGTCGTCCTCCAGGAGCGCCATGCAGTAACGCTCGTGCCCCAGCGGGTAGCGAACGGTCGCCGCCAGACAGCGATCGGCAAAAGCACCACCGTGCTGACAATTGTCGTGGTCGATCACCATTCTCATCTCTATCCTCCTAATACCAGCAGATAGCTACTCCTCCTTTGTGAGAAACGGGATAGTTATCATCCTTCCGTTACCCTGAGTATAGCGTGTTTGGGGCAAGGCGGGCGCGCGAGCGCCACCCCGGTTCAGACAATCACAATATGCAGCTCGGCGGGGCCGTGCATGCCCATGATGAGCGTCATGGCGATGTCGGCGGTGCGGCTGGGGCCGCTGATGACGATGGCATGGGAGGCCGCGCGCCAGCGGTCGAGGCCCGCCTGGCGCTGGAGGGCGAACCAGGACTCCAGATCGGGGACGATGCGGGCTCGCTCCAGGACGGCGACGTGGACGGGCGGGAGGAGCGAGGCGGCGCGGGGCCTGCCCGACCCGCTCACCAGGACGAGGCTGCCGGTGGCGGCGAGGGCGGCATCGGCACCGGTGAGGCCGCCCTGGGCATCGGATTGGGGCTGGCCGGGGCGGAGCATGCGCGGCTTGAGCACTTGCTCCAGGCCGGGCAGGGGGATGTGATTGACATCCCAGGCGAGCGCCGGGCCCTCGCCGAGCAGCCCGGCGACGACATCAAGGGCCTGTGGGGGGGCGGGGGGCTGGTCGAGCTGCAGGCCAGCGTCTCGGCGCTGGCGAGGAAGCGACCGAGCAGCGCGCCGGGGGAGGTGTCGTCCTGGGGGACGACGGGAAGGGGCGATCCCTCCGGATCGAACCCGGCGAAGGGCTGTTGGGCCGCGCGAAGGCTCGACAGGATGCGTTCTCTGCTGGTGGTCATGACTCCCTCCCACGGCGCGAGGCCCACTGTTGATGAAACGACCGTCTGGCGAAGGGCGGGAAGGCGCGGTAGCGCGTCCAGCCGGCGAGGGGGACGGGGAGGCGCTGGGGTGGGCGGCTGCCGGTGAAGAGGCGGGCCAGCCTGCCGCCCGCGCGGAACAGCCAGGGCGCGGCGCTGACTATAGCCCAGAGCTTGAGGCCGAGCCGCCATTGGAAATCCACCTCGCCGCGCTCGTCGAGGTCGGCCCGCAGGTCGAGCAGCATGCGGGGCAGGTCGATATCGACCGGGCAGACGGCCTTGCAGACCCCGCACAGGCTGCTGGCGTGGGGGAGCGGCTTAGCACTTTCGATGCCGTTGAGCAGCGGGGTGATGACCGAGCCAATCGGGCCGGGGTAGACCCAGCCATAGGCGTGGCCGCCGGTCAGGCGGTAGACCGGGCAGGCGTTGATGCAGGCCCCGCAGCGGATGCAGGCCAGCGCCTCGGCGTAAGCGCCCTGATAGATGGCGCTGCGGCCATTATCGACCAGGATGACGTACAGGTGGCGCGGGCCGTCGGACTCGCCCTCGCGGCGGGGGCCGTTGTAGAGGTGGGTGTAGACGGCCATCGTCTGGCCGGTGGCGCTGCGCGGGAGGGTCTGGGTGAGGAGGGCGTAATCCTCGACCGTCTCGACGATCTTCTCGATGCCGACGACGGCGACGTGCACGTCGGGCAGGCTGGTGACCATGCGCCCGTTGCCCTCGTTGGTGACGAGGCAGAGGGTGCCGGTCTCGGCGATGATGAAGTTGCCGCCGGTGATGCCCATGTCCGCCTGGAGGAACTTCTCGCGCAGGTAGCGGCGGGCGAACTCAGTCATCTCCTCGGCGCTGTCGGTGGGGGGCATGTCGAGGCGCTCGACGAACAGGTCGCGGATGCTCTCCTTCGACTTGTGGATGACGGGGGCGACGATGTGGCTGGGCGGCTCGTGCCCCAACTGGACGATGAACTCGCCCAGGTCGGTCTCGACCACCTCGACGCCCGCCCCCTCAAGCACGCCGTTGAGGCCGATCTCCTCGCTGACCATGCTCTTACTCTTGACCACGCGTTTCACCTCGTGCCGGGCGATGATGTCGAGCACGTGCTGGCTGGCCTCCTGCCCATCGAGCGCCCAGAGCACCTGGACGCCGTTCTCGATCAGCTTCGACTCGGCCTGCTCCAAGAGGTCGGGCAGGCGGCTGAGGGCGCGGCGCTTGGCCCTGGCCCCGCGCGCGCGGAGGGCCTCGGCGTGGGCGGCCCCAAACTCGCCCA
>JARRJX010000406.1:0-3282 GCA_037388645.1 Chloroflexota bacterium | reverse complement strand
GCCGCCGTGTATTCACTGGTCGGCAGCCACCCGCACCACCACCTGGTCTGCCTGAACTGCGACGGGATCATCGACGCGCCGGACGACCTGTTCGACGCCCTACGCGAACGCCTGCTGCGTGACTATCATTTCCGGGCGCGCATCGACCACTTCGCCATCTTCGGCGTGTGCGAGGGCTGCCCGCACACAACGATCAAAATAGCCGCCCCGGACGTTCGGAGCGGCTATTATCCTTTAGCGTGGCTGTTCCTGTCAATCGACCGTCACGTTGTGATCCAGGTCGATGGTGGCGTTGGCGTCGACACGCTGGAAGACCAGCCCGTCCTCCCCCACGTCGACCACCACGTGCGAGCCTTCCGGGAAGTCCACGCGAAAAAGCTGCACCGAGAGCGGGCTTTCCACGTACTTCTGCAGGGCGCGTTTGAGCGGCCTGGCTCCATACGCCGGGTCGTAGCCCTGCCGTGCCAGCCAGCTTCGCGCCTCCGGGGTCAGCTCGGCGGTCATGCCCTGCTCGGAGAGCCGCTCGACCACCTGCGCCATCTGCAGGTCGACGATCTGCTCGACTTCCTCCAGCGTCAGCGGCGAGAAGATGATGATCTCGTCGATCCGGTTCAGGAACTCCGGGCGGAAGTTGTCGTGCAGCGCCTTCTCGATCTTGGCCTGGTCGGCCACCAGCTCCGGGTCCTGGTTGGGGACGAAGCCCAGCGTGCCGCCCCGGCGGGCGAACTCCGTGCCCAGGTTGCTGGTCATGATGATCACCGTGTTGCGGAAGTCGACCATCCGGCCCTGTCCGTCCGTCAGGCGGCCATCGTCCAGGATTTGCAGCAGCGCGTTCCACACCTCAGGGTGGGCCTTTTCGATCTCGTCGAACAGGATCACCCGGTAGGGACGGCGGCGCACCGCCTCGGTCAGTTGTCCGCCCTCCTCGTAGCCGATGTAGCCCGGAGGCGCACCGAACAGGCGGGCGGTGGTGTGCTGCTCGCGGTACTCGCTCATGTCGATCCGCAGCAGCGCGTCCTCGTCGTCGAACATGAACTCGGCCAGCGCCTTGGCAAGCTCGGTCTTGCCCACGCCCGACGAGCCCAGGAAGATGAACGAGCCGATCGGGCGCTTGGGGTCTTTCAGGCCGGAGCGCGCCCGCCGGATCGCGTCTGAGATCGCGCGGATCGGCTCGTCCTGCCCGATGATCCGCTCGTGCAGCGCTTCCTCCATGCGCAGCAGCTTCTCGGCCTCGGTCTCCAGCATCTGGTTGACCGGGATTCCCGTCCAGCTCGCGATCACCTCGGCGATGTCGTCCTCGTCGACCACCTCGTCCAGCGTGTTATCGCGCATCCAGTCGGCGTGCACGGTGTCGTAGTCCGACAACATCTGCAGGCGCTGGGTCTTGTACTGCGCGGCCAGCTCGTATTCGCGCGCCTGGCTGGCCTCCTCCTCCTGCATGGTCAGCCGGTCGATCTCGTTCTTCATGTCCTTCAGTTCCTGCGGCATCGAGTACAGCGCCACGCGCAGCTTGGCCGCCGCCTCGTCCATCAGGTCGATTGCCTTGTCGGGCAGGTAGCGGTCGGTCACGTAGCGATGGCTCAGCCGCGCCGCCGCGACCAGCGCCTCGTCCGAGAACGTCACCCCGTGGTGCGCCTCGTAGCGGCTGCGTAAGCCCTGGAGCATCTCGATTGTGTCTTCAATCGACGGCTCGTCGACGAACACCGGCGCGAAGCGGCGCTCAAGCGCCGAGTCCTTCTCGATGTGCTGGCGGTATTCGTCCAGCGTCGTTGCCCCCACCGTTTGGAGCTCGCCCCGTGCCAGGGCCGGTTTCATCATGTTGCTGGCGTCCAGCGCGCCCTGCGCTGCGCCCGCCCCGACCACCTGGTGGATCTCGTCGATGAACAGGATGATCTCCCCGTGGGCGTTCTGAACCTCCTCGATGGTGGCCTTCAGCCGCTCCTCGAACTCGCCGCGGAAGCGTGATCCGGCGATCATCGACGCCAGGTCCAGCGCCATGATCCGCTTGCCCATCAGCAGCTCCGGGATGTCGTTGGCGACGATCTTCTGGGCCAGCCCCTCGACGATCGCCGTCTTGCCCACCCCCGCCTCGCCGATCAGCACCGGGTTGTTCTTCTGGCGGCGGCTCAGGATTTGGATCACCCGCAGGATTTCTTCGTCGCGCCCGATCACCGGGTCGAGCTTGCCTTCGGCGGCCAGCCGGGTCAGGTCGCGCGAGTACTTCTCAAGCACCTGCCAGTGGCTCTCGGCCTGCGGGTCGGTGACCCGCTTCCCGCCGCGGATCTCCTCGATCACCTCCAGGACGCGCTCGCGGGTCACGCCTGCCTCGCGCAGGAAGCGGGAGGACGGCGTGCTGCGGTTCGCCAGGATGGCGAGGAAGATGTGCTCGGTGGAGATGTATTCGTCGTTCAGACGGCGCGCTTCTTCCTGCGCGCCCTCGATCACCCGGTTGACCTTGGGTGTGGTGAAAATCTGGCGCGCGCCGCCACCGTATACCAGCGAGCGCGGCGAGCTGCGCAGGTCTTCGTCCAGCTTGTCGATCAGTGAGTCGACGTCGACGTTCAACGTCTCCAGGATTTGTTTGATCACACTGTCAGGCTGCTCCAGGAGCGCCATCATGATGTGTTCGGTGTCAATTTGTGTGTGGCTGTATCGCTGCAAAATCTCCAGCGCGCGCGACGTGGCGTCCTGGGCGCGCTCGGTAAAGCGATCAAAGCGATTCATAATACTCTTCCCTCAACTTACCATCTGTATTGTTGTTTCCACCGGTTCCGGGATGTGTACTCGTGCTGAAAGTGCCCTTGGCGAAGCGCTCAATCTAAGTATACAACAGGCAGAATCGGCAGGGAAACTCGTTCCGTGCCCGTATTTTCCCACATTCTATACGGAGTTTCTATCAAACCGGCGTAAGAATCGGCGTGTCGTGGGCTAAAAAAGGCCGGGGCGAAGGTGAAACCACCCGCAGCCCCGGCGCTGATCCGGTGTGTAGCTCTGCCGATTTTGTTAGCGGATTGTCATCCAGTAACAGGCAGTTCGAATACAGGCAATCGGTCTTAGCTGGCGGTGGCCGCCGCGCGTTAAAATCGTGCTTCCATTGGTGACCGAAGTCGCATATAAAATGTCAGTTGAAGTGGGCTCCCTTTTAGCATGACAAATTGAGTCAACATCTGTTGACATCACATTCATAGCCTGACCGCTTTAGCGTCAGGCGGTGTCGGCATCAAAATACCCACGCTCGAATGGCGGGAAGTATGGATCGTCTTGCTGCAACCCAAGGTAAGA
>JARRJX010000405.1:0-3285 GCA_037388645.1 Chloroflexota bacterium | reverse complement strand
CACCCAGCCCGGCATGACCATCGTCTGCGGCGACAGCCACACCTCGACCCACGGCGCGTTTGGCACGCTGGCCTTCGGGATCGGCACCAGCGAGGTTGAGCACGTTCTGGCAACCCAGTGTTTGCTCCAGTACCAGCCCAAGACCTATGAGGTGCGGGTGGACGGGCGGCTCAATCCCGGTGTCTCCGCCAAGGACATCATCCTCGCCCTGATCGCGGAGATCGGCATCGGCGGTGGCACTGGTCACGTCTTTGAATATCGGGGGGAGGCGATTGAATCCCTCTCGATGGAACAGCGCATGACGATCTGCAATATGTCGATTGAGGGAGGTGCCCGCGCGGGCATGATCGCACCCGACGAGACGACCTTCGAATACGTCGCCGGGCGTGAGTTCGCCCCGCAGGGCGCGGCCTGGGATCGGGCGCTGGCCCGCTGGCGTGGCCTGCCCAGCGATGAAGGCGCGGCCTACGACCACAGCATCACCCTCGATGCCTCCACCCTGGAGCCGATGATCACCTATGGCACCAACCCCGGCATGGGCATGCCGATCACGAGCCAGGTGCCCGACCCCGGCGCGCTGGGCGACCCGGTGCAGAAGGCGACGCTGGAAAAGGCGCTCGCCTACATGGACCTGCAGCCCGGCCAGCCGCTGCTCGGCCACAAGGTGGACGTGGTCTTCATTGGCTCCTGCACCAACTCGCGCATCTCCGACCTGCGCCAGGCGGCAGGCCTGCTTGATGGCCGTCGTCTGGCCGAGGGCGTGCGCATGCTCGTCGTCCCCGGCTCGCAGGGTATCAAGCGCCAGGCGGAAGCCGAGGGGCTGGATCGCATCTTCAAGGACGCCGGGGCCGAGTGGCGCGAGGCCGGGTGTTCGATGTGCATCGCCATGAACGGCGACCAGTTGGAACCGGGCCAGTACGCGGTCAGCACCAACAACCGCAACTTCGAAGGGCGTCAGGGCAAAGGGGGCCGCACGTTCCTGGCCTCGCCGCTGACCGCCGCTGCGGCTGCCATAACCGGCCAGGTCGCCGACCCGCGCTCGCTGATGCAGCAGGAAATTTCGCTGGCCTGATAGGCTGGCTTTAGAGGGGATTTGTAACGTGGCACAGTTTACGACACTGACATCAAAAATGATCGCACTGCCGGTGGACAACGTCGACACCGACCAGATCATCCCCGCTCGTTTCTTGAAGGTGACCGATAAGAACGGGCTGGGGAAGGTCCTGTTCTGCGACTGGCGCTATAAAGAGTTTGTCGGCAGCGTCGATCAGGCCGATCAGGCCGCCCCACGTGACGACTTCGTCCTGAACGACGAGCGTTGCGCAGGGGCGCAGATTCTGCTGGCGGGCGATAACTTCGGGTGCGGCTCCTCCCGTGAGCACGCACCCTGGGCGCTAACCGCTTATGGCTTCCGCGCCGTCATCTCAACCTCGTTCGCCGACATCTTTCACAGCAACGCCCTGAAAAACGGGCTGCTGCCGGTGTCGGTCGACCCGGAGACTCACAACTCCCTGTTGGAGATCGCCGAGGAGACGAGCGAAGCGACCTTGACCATCGATCTGGAGACTCAGACGGTTGAATTGCCTGGTGGGCAAACCGTCAAATTCTCCATTGATCCCTTTGCCAAGAAATGCCTGCTTCAGGGGGTCGATCAGTTGGGTTATTTACGGTCGTTTCAGGATCAAATCGAAGCCTACGAGGAGAAGATGAATGTCCCGGCACCTTAGTGGAGATAATGTAGTCGAAGTCTACGATACCACCCTGCGTGATGGCACGCAGCGCGAGGGTATCTCGCTTTCCTTGGAAGATAAAGTCCGCATCGCCCGGCGTCTTGACCAGCTGGGCGTGACCTACATCGAGGGGGGCTGGCCCGGCTCCAACCCCAAAGACATCGAGTTTTTCGAGCGCGCTCAGGATATAGAGTGGCAGCACGCCTACATCGCCGCCTTTGGCTCGACCTGCCGCGTCGGCACCCAGCCGGAGGACGACGCCAACCTGCGCATGATGCTCGACGCCAACACCCCGGTGTGCACCGTCGTCGGCAAGACCTGGACGCTGCACGTCACCGATGTGCTGCGTACGACTCTGGACGAGAACCTGCGCCTGATCGAGGAAAGCCTCGCTTATCTGGTCGCGCAGGGCCGCCGCGTGGTCTACGACGCCGAGCACTTCTTCGACGGCTATAAAGCCGACCCGGCCTATTCCATTGAGACGCTCAAGGCCGCCGTCCGGGGTGGGGCGGAGATCGTCGTCCTATGCGATACCAACGGCGGGTCGCTGCCCTGGCAGGTCGAGACGATCTGCGGCGAAGTCAGCGCCGCGATCAACCACCACCCGTTTGGCGTCCACACCCACAACGACGGCGAGTGCGCCGTGGCGAACACGCTCGCTGGCGTGCGCGCCGGTGCGATGCATGTCCAGGGCACCATCAATGGCTACGGCGAGCGCTGTGGCAACGCCAACCTGTGCGCCATCCTGCCCGACCTTGAGCTGAAGATGGGCAGGCAGGCGCTCCCCGAAGGCCAGCTTCCCCAGATGTATGAGGTCGCCCACTTCGTGGCTGAGGTCGCCAATCTGGCCGCGGACGAGCACATGGCCTATGTGGGCCGCAGCGCCTTTGCCCACAAGGGCGGCATCCACGTGGCCGCCATCCGGCGCAACATCGATTCCTACCAGCATATTGACCCGGAGCTGGTCGGCAACCAGATGCGGGTGGTGGTCAGCGAGCTGTCCGGTCGGGGCAACCTGATGAGCAAGGCCGAGGAGTTTGGCCTGGATATCGAATCCGGCCCCGAAGTAGCCGGTGTGCTCCAGGAGATCAAGGAGCTTGAGGCGCGCGGCTTCTCGTTTGAGGCGGCTGAGGCGTCCGTCGCCATGATGCTCAAGCGTCAGGACCTGGCCTACAAACCGCCCTTTGAGCTGGTCGACTACACCGTGATCGTCGAGCACCGGCGCGGTCGCGGCATGGTCACCGAGGCCACTGTCAAGGTCACCGTCGACGGCGAGCTGCTGCATACCGCATCGGAGGGCAACGGCCCGGTCAACGCGCTGGATACCGCGCTCCGTAAGGCGCTTTTGCCCCTGTACCCGGGGCTGGCCTCTTTCCAGCTTGCCGACTACAAAGTCCGCATCCTCGATGGCAGTAGCGGCACGGCGGCCACCACGCGCGTGCTGATCGACACCCAGAACCAGCACGAGCGTTGGAGCACGGTCGGTGCTTCGGCCAACATCATCGAAGCCTCCTGGCGTGCCCTGGTGGACAGCATCGAATATGGGTTGCTGCTG
>JARRJX010000404.1:0-3285 GCA_037388645.1 Chloroflexota bacterium | reverse complement strand
CAAAAGAGGCGGGCCTCAAAAGCCCACCTCTCACGTACTCTACCTACTCGCACAACCAACCTAACTACACGTCGAGGTTGCGCACCTGCTTGGCGTGGGTGGTGATAAACTTCTTGCGCGGGGGGACGCTGGCCCCCATCAGCATATCAAAGGTCTTGTCGGCCAGGGCGGCGTCCTCGATGGTCACCTGGAGCAGGATGCGGTTGGCGGGGTCCATGGTCGTCTCCCAGAGCTGGCCGGGGTTCATCTCGCCCAGGCCCTTATAGCGCTGGAGCGACACCTTCTCGCCCATCTTCCTGAGCATCCGGTCTTTCTCATCCTCCGTATAGACGTAGTTCGCCTCCTTGCCCTTCTTGATCAGGTAGAGGGGCGGCTGGGCGATATACAGGTGGCCGCGCTCGACCAACTCCGGCATATAGCGGAAGAAGAAGGTGAGCAGCAGGGTGCGGATGTGCGCGCCGTCCACGTCGGCGTCGGTCATGATGATCACACGCCCGTAGCGCAGGCGCGCCAGGTCGAACTCCTCGCCGATGCCGACGCCCAGGGCGGCGATGAGGGCCTGAATCTCCTTGTTGTCGAGCACCTTGTCCAGCCGGGCGCGCTCGGTGTTCAGAATCTTGCCGCGCAGGGGCAGGATGGCCTGGAAGTGGCGGTCGCGGCCCTGCTTGGCGCTGCCCCCGGCGCTGTCGCCCTCGACGATGTATATCTCGGAAGAGCCGGAATCGGTCGAGGAGCAGTCGGCGAGCTTGCCGGGCAGGGTGGTGCTTTGCAGGGGCGAGCTGCGGATCAGGTCACGGGCGCGGCGGGAGGCGATGCGGGCCCGCGAAGAGACCAGGCACTTGTTGTAGATCGCCCGCGCGGCGCGGCTGTCGGTGGCGAGGAACTCGCCGAAAATCTCGTTGACGACCGACTGCACCAGCCCCTTGACCTCGGAGTTCATCAGCTTGACCTTGGTCTGACTCTCGAACTGGGGGTTGGGGTGCTTGACGCTGACGATGGCGGTCAGGCCCTCGCGGGTGTCGTCGCCGGTGAAGTTGGGGTCGCTCTCTTTGAGCACGCCGGACTTCTTGGCGTAGTAGTTGATCACGCGGGTGAGCGCGGCGCGCAGGCCCTCCAGATGGGTGCCACCGTCGGGGGTGTTGATGGTATTGGCGAAGGAAAGGACCGAATCGGCGTAGTAGTCGGCGTACTGGACGGCGACCTCGACCTCGACCGTGCCGACCTTCTCGACATCGAAGCTGCGGATGGCGTGGACGACATCGTGGAGCGGCTTGCGGTTGCGATTGAGGTAGCGCACGAAGGAGGCCACCCCACCCTCGAAGTAGAACGACAGCTCGCGCGGGTATAACTCTGGCCGGTCGTCGGTCAGGTGGATGTAGACGCCGCGGGTGACGAAGGCCATCTCGCGCAGGCGCTGGGCGAGCGCGTCGAAGCTGAACTCGGTGTCGGGGAAGATCTCCGGATCGGGCCAGAACACGGTGACCGTGCCGGTGTCGCCGTTGTGCTGCTCGATTGGCTCGACCTCGCTGGTCGGGACGCCGCGCTCGTAGGTCTGGCGGTAGGTCATGCCGTCGTCGGAATTGACCCACACCTCGCAGTGCGAGGAGAGGGCGTTGACGGCGGTGACGCCGACGCCATGCAGGCCGCCGGAGACCTTATAGGCACCGTCGCCGAACTTGCCGCCAGCGTGCAGCTCGGTCATGACGAGCTGGAGAGTCGAGATCTTCTCCTCCGGGTGGAGGCCCACCGGGATTCCACGCCCGTTGTCGGCCACCTCGACGCCGCCGTCGGCGCGGAGGGTGATGCTGATCGTGTCGCAGTACCCGGCGAGCGCCTCGTCGATTGAGTTGTCGACCACCTCGTAGACCAGGTGATGGAGTGCCTTGGTGTCGGTGCCGCCGACGTACATGCCGGGGCGCAGGCGCACGGCCTCGATGCCGCCGAGGTGCTTGATCGACTTGGCGTCGTATACGGTTCCGTCCTGTTTGGTTGTCTTGCGTGCCATATGCTTTCCTTGTCCTCTGCCCTGCCGTGGTGGCAATTCCCTGCCAGAATGGCAGGCTCTCCCTTAACTGGCCGGGCAAACCGGCCAGATGTGTCCGATAAAACTATTGTTGTTGATTGCGGCTGCGCCGGGCGCGACGGCGCTCCAGCTCCAGCAGCAGCTCCTCCCGCATCTCCTGCCAGTAGCGGTACCGGTCTTTGTAAAAGACGAAGGTGGCGGCGATCAGGCCGGTGACGATGAAGGCGCGGCCCCCCATGCCGAGCAGCACCCACCAGGTGCTGGTATCGGGCAGCGACCAGACGTACGCCTTGAGCGCGGCATCCAGGATGATGACCAGCAAAAAGAGGAGCATCGTGGCGGGCATGTTCCACTGCACCACGCGCACGCTGTCCAGGACTGCGCCGGGCAGGCTGCGGTCGTTGATCAGCATCCCATGGATGGTGAACACGCCGAACAGGCCGATCCAGAGCACGACCAGCAGCCCGATCCACAGCACGACCTGGTCCAGGGGCGGGATGGCCGCCAGCGGGATCGAGATCAGGACGAACGGCAGGAACAGGATCAGGAGCACGATCGGGGCCAGGACGACGAAGACCGCCAACTGGAAAAAAATGCCCGGCAGGTGGGCGATGAGCTGCCTGGGGCCGCTGCCGTCGTTACGCACCCGCCGGGCGATCAGCGTGATATACAGCCCACCCAGCAGCAGCCCCGCCACCACCAGCAGCAGCCTGACGCCGAGCATGGCGGGCAGGTTTGCGATCTGCCAGGTGGGCGGCACGAAGTTAAAGGGCAGGCGGCTGGCTTCGCGCCCGCTCAGCAGGCTGGGGATGCCCCACACCGGCAGGTACTGGGTGGGGCGGGAATGGGCGAACTCCATCATCAGGGCTATTCGCCTGCGCCCGAGCTGCTGGTAGTCGTCGGTGAGGGTGAGCGACAGCGGCTCCCAGATGGAGACGTAGGACTCGACCAGCGATTCGACCGCCGGGCGGAAGGTGATGCGCGGGCCAACCCAGATCGCCAGGTCGAGCACTAACGGCAAGAGCAGCAGGAGCAGATGCCCTGCTGCTGTTTCAAACCCCTGGGTAAGCGATTCGATGACGCCGACGGGAGGAGTCGGGGTCTCCAGATTTTCGAGACTCATAGTATCTGATTTTACCTCAAACGGGCCATGAGTCCCACTGCGCAACGCTCATTTTTAGTGTTCTGCAAGCAAATAGGAGCCGTGAATTCTGGCTCCTATCCTCCCAATTTCTATGGGTTTGTGCGTTTAACTTACTTAT
>JARRJX010000403.1:0-3286 GCA_037388645.1 Chloroflexota bacterium | reverse complement strand
TGGTGGTGGGCAACCACTTCAGCTACATCGACCCGGTGGCGATGGCGTGCGTCATCCCGTGGCCGCTGGAATTCCTGGGCGGCTTCAACAACCCCGGCGCGCCCTCCACGGTGACCTGGATCCCGGAGGTATGGGGGTATTTCCCGGTGTTCCGCGGCACGGTCTCACGCGAGGCGCTGCGGGCAGGCGAGGCGGTGCTCGCCCAACACGGCGTTTTGGGTGTGTTCCCGGAGGCGGGGAGCTGGGCGACCGTGCTGCGCCCGGCCCGGCCCGGAGCCGCCTTCCTGGCCGCGCGCAGTGGGGCACGCATCCTGCCGATGGGTTTTGACGGCCTGACCGACGTGTTCGAGTGCCTGCGCGAGGGCCGCCGCTCGCACGTGCAGGTGCGGGTCGGGAAGCCGTTCGGGCCGTTCTCGGTAACGGGGCGCGGGCGCGAGCGCCGCCGACAACTGGACGAGATCGGGCACGAGATCATGCGGCGCATCGCCGACCTGATCCCGCCGGAGCGGCGCGGCCACTACTCGGACGACCCGGCGATCCGCGAGGCGGCCAAGGGAACAGAGGTCTATCCCTGGGCCACGGCGACCGAATACGACTTTTCTGCGGGCGATCACCTCAAAGACTGACGACGTATTGTTAGCAGCGATTGGCAGTATTCTGCGCCCTGCGGAGCTTTTTGCTTTGATGGGGTGTTGTTATTGATGTCACATGATGCAGGCACAAACCGCCGCACCGTCTGACCGAATGAACTCGTTTTTCATCATTCAAGGAGAACGCCGTGGAACTCACCATGACCCGGACACCGGCCACCACGCGCGAGCGCTGGGGCTGGTACCTCTACGATTTCGGTAACTCGGCTTACGCTGCCGTCGTGCTGCTGACGGTCTATTCGCTGTACTTCAAACAAGAGGTCGTCGGAGGGGTGGAGGGCACCCGGCTGTGGGGGATCGCGGTCGGGATCGCGATGCTGGTGGTGCTGGTCACCTCGCCCCTGCTGGGGGCGATCGCCGATTACTCCGGACTCAAAAAGGGGTTCCTGTTCTTTTACACCGCGCTGTGCTGCGTCTTCACCGGGATGCTGTTCCTGGTGGAGAAAGGCAGCGTGTTCACCGGGATGTTCTTCTTCATCCTGGCCGAGATCGGGTATCGCAGCTCGCAGGTCTTTTACAACGCGCTGCTGCCGGAGATCGCGACGCCGACCGAAATCCCGCGGGTGTCGGGGATCGGCTGGGCGATTGGCTCGGCGGGCGGGATCGTGTGCCTGCTGATCGTGCTGGCGCTGATCAGATCGATCGGCGGGGCGCTGATCTTGCGGTTCTCGCTGGTGATCACCGCGGTGTTCTTCGCCGTCGCCGCTGCGCCGATCTTCCTGTGGGTGCGCGAGCGGGGCGAACCGCGCAGACTGCCACCCGGCGAATCTTACCTCTCGCTGGCCTTCACCCGGCTGGCGGCCACCTTCCGGGCGGTCAAGCGCTTCCGCGAGTTCATCAAGTTCATCATCGCCTTCCTGCTGTACAACGACGGCATCATCGCCGCCCTGGAATTCGCTGCGATCCTGGGGGGCGTGCTGTATGGAATGGAGCAGGAGCAACTGATCGTGATGATGATCATCGTCCAGGTGGCGAGCGTGGTCGGCGCGTACGCATTCGGCATGCTGGCCGAGGGGTTAGGGGCGAAACGCTCGCTGATCGTCTCGCTGGTGATGATGATCGGGCTGATGGTCTGGCTGTATTTCAACCAGACGGTGACCGGCTTCTTCATCATCGCCTCGCTGGCGGGGTTCGCCCTGACCGGCGTGCAGTCGGTCAGCCGCTCGATGGTGGGGCTGCTCAGCCCACCCGGAAAGAGCGCCGAGTTCTACGGGTTCTTCGCCGTGGCCGGGCGCGGCTCGTCCTTCATCGGCCCAGCGGCGTTCGGGGTGCTGGCCGCCGGGGCATCGGTGCGCTTCGAGGCGCTGGGGCAGGCCGCCCGGCTGGCCGAGCAGGCGGGGCACCGGGTGGCGCTCTTCCTGGTGATCGCCTTCCTGGTGGTGGGGCTGATCCTGCTGCTGCTGGTGAACGAGGCCAAGGGGCGCGAGGTCTCGGCGGGGGTGGAGGTTGCGGCTGCTGATTGAGCCATACCTGGACTGACAAATCGATTTAAACGAACAAACCCCAGGTTTTGCCTGGGGTTTTTCTTGCGTTGGGCTGGATGCCCGGTCAGCAGGCCGTCCACGCGCCGTTGGCCTTGCTCGATTGGATGACGCTGTGCACGAAACGCACGCCCAGCAGCCCATCGAGAGAGGTGGGGAAGTGCAGGGCGAGCGGATCGGCCTCCTGCCCCGACCGGTGGGCGGCAATCGCCTCGGCGGCGTCGGCGTACAGGTTGGCAAAGGCCGCCAGGAAGCCCTCCGGGTGCCCGGCGACGATCCGGCTGGCGCGCGCGGCCAGGGGCAGCGTGCCCGGCCCATTGGGGGTCCTGACCTGGGCAGGCGCGCCAAGCGGCTTGAAGGCCAAGACCTGGGGATGCTCCTGCATCCACTCCAGGCTGGCATTCTCCCCACTGACCCGGATGCGCAGGCAGTTCTCCACGCCGGTGGCGACCTGGGTGACCCAGAAAGCCCCCCTGGCCCCGTTTTCGAAGCGCAGCAGCGCGCCCGCATAGTCGTGCACCTGGCGGTCGGGCATGATGGTGCCCACCTCCGCCGCCACCTCGGCAATTTCCAGGCCGGTGATAAAACGAACCAGGTTATGGGCGTGGGTGCCGATGTCACCCATCACCTGCGACGGCCCGCCGCGCGCCGGGTCGTAGCGCCAGGGAAGCCCGCCAGGAGGATTAGGGTCGATTGGCCTGGCCCGGCCCCCCTGGACGTACTCGACCTGTACCAGGCGGATCGCGCCTAACTGACCCTCCTCGACCATCGCCCTGGCCTGGCGCACCAGCGGGTAGCCAGTGTAGTTGTGAGTCAGGCAGAACACCAGGCCGGAATCCAACACCTGTTGATGCAGGGCCTCTGCGTTCTCAAGCGTGTTGGTCATGGGCTTATCGCAGATCACGTCGAAGCCGCGGTCGAGGGCGGCGGCAGCGTACTGGTAGTGGCTGTCGTTCGGGGTCATGAGGGCGACCACGTCGGCGCGGTCGGGGCGGGCGGCTTCGGACTCGAGCATTTCCAGGGCGTCGCCGTAGGCCCGGTCGGCAGGCAGGCCGATCTCGGCCCCGGCCCGGCGCGCCCGGTCGGGGTTTGAGGAGAGCACCCCGGCCACCAGCTCGTAGCGACCGTCTAGCCGGGCGGCCTGGCGGTGAAGCG
>JARRJX010000402.1:0-4942 GCA_037388645.1 Chloroflexota bacterium | reverse complement strand
GGCCCCAACGACATCCTGGTGGGGAAGATCACGCCGAAGGGCGAGAAAGAACTCAGCCCGGAGGAAAAACTGCTTCGTGCGATCTTCGGTGAGAAGGCGCGTGAGGTCAAAGATACCTCCCTGCGCCTCCCTCACGGTGAGAAAGGCAAGGTGGTCGACGTCCGGGTATTCAACCGGGAGGAGCACCGCGACTTACCGGCGGGCGTTGAGCAGATGGTGCGCGTCAGCGTCGCCCAGAGGCGTAAGCTGACCGAGGGTGATAAGATGGCCGGTCGCCACGGCAACAAGGGCGTCATCTCCAAGGTGGTGCCGGTTGAGGACATGCCTTTCCTGGTTGACGGCACGCCGATTGACATCATCCTCAATCCGCTCGGCGTTCCAGGGCGTATGAATATCGGCCAGATATTGGAGACGCATCTGGGATGGGCAGCCGATCGGCTTGGGTTCCGGGCGATCACGCCGGTGTTTGACGGAGCCAGGGAACAGGAGATCGAGGCCGACCTGGCCCGCGCTTGGCTGATTGACGAGGCCTGGCGTCGGGTGACGAACGACGCCTGGGTCTGGCTCAACGAATACGGGTACGAGGCGGAAAACATCGAAGATGACGGTGAAGTACGCCACATGTACGTTGAAGCCTGGCTGGGGCGTGATGGCCGATATGATCTCGGCCAGTTGTTGTACGATCAGGTCTACGCCCGGCGGGCGGTGCTGGCAGAATGGCTGAGAGAGCAGGGATTTGACCCTGAACATCTGCTCGTATTTGAAGACGACAAAAGGCCGATCAACGAGCAGATAGCAAGCAACGAGGATGTGATCAACATATGCCTGTCGTTATGGCTGACCAAGTGCGGCTATGACGTGCCCAAGAATGCGACACGCGAGACGCTGCGCGAGCAAGCCTTGCTGGCCGAGCTTGAGACCGGCCTTCCGAACCCCATCGTCGGCAAGCAGCGGCTGTATGATGGCCGCACCGGGCAGCTTTTCGACCGTCCGGTGACGGTGGGCGTCATTCATATGCTCAAGCTGTCACACCTTGTCGAGGACAAGGTGCACGCCCGCTCGACCGGGCCTTACTCGCTCGTCACCCAGCAGCCGTTGGGCGGAAAAGCCCAGTTTGGTGGGCAGCGGTTTGGCGAGATGGAGGTGTGGGCGTTGGAGGCCTACGGGGCGGCTCATACCCTTCAGGAGATGCTGACGGTCAAGAGTGACGACGTGCAGGGCCGCGTCCGCACGTACGAATCGATCGTCAAGGGCGAGCCCATCGAGGAGCCGGGCATTCCAGCCGGTTTCCGCGTCTTGGTCAAGGAGCTGCAAAGCCTTGGGCTGGCGGTTGAGGCGATCACCGATACGGGTGAAGTCATTCGCTTCGGGAAAGAGGAAGAACGATCGCGCCAGCCGAAGCTGAACACCGGGCTGTTGGGGTTTGCCGACCCGGATCGGATCTCGCGGGACTTCTCAGACTAGGCTGTTCTGAAACATAACGTAAGGGGATGGTCACCCTGCCGGGCGGCCATCCCCTTATTTGATTCTTGTTGACGAGCTTCTATCGCCACTCGCCCGACCATGCAGGGCCGATCATGCCGCTGCAGGATGCCGCCGCCGCGAAACGAGAAGCGCGATGATCATGACGATCGAGGCGATAAACCGGGTTGCCCAACACAGACGAACGCTGGGCAAGCCGAATCCGGCGCAATCGCCAGCGTTTTGCAATTCCGGCCTGGGCATTGGTTTCGTCGGTGATAGCCGTCTTCAGGTTGCTGACAAACGCCGATGACGGCTCAACCGGCACCAGTGTGTCGTATAGTCGACGAGAAAGGGCCACCAGCTCTGCCAGGACATCCGAATCTTCCGGGTACTGTGCCAGTAAATCATCTTCATTCCCCGCCCCAGAAGCCAATATTTCGGCATGTTCATCCAGCAGGTCGACCAGGCCGTCGCGCTTTTGCCTTCTCTTCGCAAACATGTTTCTTCCTCTTATGCTCTGACAGTTATTCGTAGAATCTCAGCGGCAACTGATCGATTTGAACAGCCCTGATGAGATTGCTTTTGTGCTATTCTGTAAGAGACAACACCCGGATGGAATGGAAGTTGCATGACAGATGGCACTGATAAATGAATGTTATTATTCCTGCGGGGCCTGTCTTATGAGTAGAGAAGAGGAGCTATTTGTTCCGCCGCCGTCTGTGGCGCGGCTTCCCTGGCGGCGGTTGGTTGTCTAACTGGTCGCGCAGCGCGATCAACGTCCGGTGGTATAGGGACTTGATCGCGCCTTCGCTCCGGCCCATGATCTGCCCAATCTGGGCGTTCGATAAGCGGTCTACGTATTTTAAGATAAGCAGCTGCTGCCGGTCGTCGGGGAGCTTTCCGATTGCCTGGAGCAGCTCCGCCTGCTGTTCGTTGCGCTCGGCCAGGTGCTCCGGGGCCTGGCTGCTAAAGGGGCTGAACAACATGTCGTCGAGCGGCACGACTTTACGGCGGCCTCGATCGCGGTGCCAGTTCACCACCAGGTTGTGCGCGATCCGGTACAGCCAGGCGGAAAAGGGCACCCCCCGGTCGACGTAGTTGCCAATGTGCTGCAAGGCACGCTGAAACACGCGGGCGGTGAGGTCTTCTGCATCGTGGTGATTGCCGGTGCGATAATAAATGTAATTGTAAATACGTTTTACATACCGCTCGTACAACTCACCAAAAGCTTTTTGATCTGTCTTCGCTCGCTCAACCAGGGAGCTTTCATCTAGGTCAGCCAGCGAGTGCCCGTTATCTGACACGACAAGATTCTCTCACAAGGCGAATGAATAACTCGTTTGACACTGTCTCCAGGAGAGGCAAGTATACCAGCCAGGGCAGGGGGGAGCCAACCTTCTATGCCTGCCAACTGGCTGGCACCGCCTGCCGATAGGTGGGGCTGGCGGCTCTGTTATTCGATTGTGGTCGTCGTCTGGGGAACTGGATCTTCCTCCGTCCAGGCACCGTCAGCGGTGCGCGCCCTGGCGAAAAAGCTGTAGGTTCTGCCGGAACCGCCGACGAACAAAGCGTCCCCCGGCGCGTCGGTCTCGATCCACAGCGCCCACTCGCCCCCACCGCCTGTCTGGTCGCGATACCAGATTTCAAACTCGTCGAGGGTAGGGTCGCTGGAGCGCCACTTCACCAGGAATGCCGCCCGGCTGCGGTCGAGCAGGGGCAGGACGCTGACAAACGGGTCGGTGGTTTGCTGGATGAGCGTCACTGGTGGGCCGCCAATCATGTACTGGATCGTGGAGTCGTCTCCCTGGTTGCGATTGGTGGCCGGTGCGATCTGCAGCCGGTAGGTGTTGTCGTCTCCTGGCTCGATCGTCTGCGGCTCGCCATCCTGTGTGATCAGAGTCGCTTCCACCGAACGCGCCTGCACGATCGCTTCCCCGGCACGCCCCTTCTCATCCCAGATCATGATGATCAGCTCTGCCGAGGCTGGCCGGGCGAAGATAAGCCAGCGCTGGTGCCTGTCAGGTCCGTTGTTGAACATGGTGATAGGGATGATCTCTTCGCCTGCGAATATCTCACCTACTTTGTGGAATGCCTCATAGGCTTCGCGCGGCGTATCAGGGGATGGGTGCTGGTTGAAACAGACGTTGTCCCTGCCGTTGCGCAGCAGCCCCAGGGCATCCCCCCAGCACACCGCACCGCTGCTGCACAGGCTGCCATCGTTGGGGGCGAAAGTCGTTCCGCGCGGCTGGTTCCCGCAGTCGTCGTAAAGCTGAAAGTGGAAGACAACATCCGCTCCGGCCATGAAGGCGTATGCCGCGTTCTGCAGCACGTAGCTGGCCTGTTCTTCTTGCGTGGCGCGCCACACGATCTGGTCGGACCGGGTTGCCCATTCAGGCCCTGGGTAGTCATCCCACACTGCCACCCCCGATTCGTTCAGCCAGATCGGGATACCCCCCAACCCATAGATTGCCAGCAGGCTCTCCGTCCGCTGAACAGCCCAGAAGGTATAAGGGGGATGGCTGTAGGAGTGCAGGGCAACGATGTCAAAAGGGTATCCGTTCCCGCCGGGAGCGGGGTTGTTCTTGAAGTGGTTTAGCAGAGTATCCAGGAAGGCGGGCTTCTCGAACAACACCAGGCCGCCGACCATCACCTTTGCCTGGGAATCGGCCTGTCTGGCGGCGAGGTAGGCTACTTCCAGGAGGCGGGCGTAATCCTCGACGCTTCCACTCCAGAAGGACGAAAAGTCCGGCTCGTTCCAGATCTCCCAGACCCGGATACCTCTGTCCCGGCCCCAACCCTGACGCCGGGCGAGCGAGCCGCCAGGCTTGTAGCGGTTAACTGCCTGGTGGACGAACTCCGCCCAGGGGTTGTTCGGGTTGATGTTCTTCCCGCTGCCGGGTGAGTCGCTGCCGTCCTGGAAGACCGGCTCATATAAGCCAACGGGCACTGCCCCCGACTGGTAATAGATCGAGGGGGTGCCCAGCAGAATGGCGTCTGTCCGCAGGCCGTATTGAACGTCGTTGTTCACGGCTTCGTCGTAAAGCGACCAATCGTATACGTTCGCCTGCTGCTCGATCTCACTCCAGTAGATGGCGAAGCGATCCCAGCCAGCCCCGGTGTCGATACCCGCTTTAAACCGGTCGCGGTCGGTCTCGTGCTGGGCGCTGGCAATGAAGTTGATGCCAAGCCGGTCTGAGTAAAGCGGGCCGCTCTCCGGGAGCGGAGTGGGTGTGGGCGGTAGCGGAGTCGGTGTGGCCGTCGGGGCCAGCTCGGTGGGTGTGGGCGTAGGGGTGCCGGTTGGGGAAGGGCTTGGGCTGGGCGTGGCGCTCTCCGGGGCGGGCGTCGGGGTAAGCAGGCTCAGATCGATGGTCGGCTCAACCGTTGGGGGAACGATCGTTCCCCTGAAGGGGCCAACCGGCGGTGGGCTGGGCGTGGCTTCGACCGGCCCTTCGGGGGTGGCGGTCACAAACACAATGAA
>JARRJX010000401.1:0-3293 GCA_037388645.1 Chloroflexota bacterium | reverse complement strand
ATCCCCTTGCCATTCTTGCCCGTGCTCTCCGCGATTAGCTGCTCGACCCAGTCGCCAAAGCTGGCGATCGGCGGCGCGGTGATCAGCGTGACCTTGTCGCGTCCGGCCTTGGTCAGCTCGCCCATGATCGCGCCCAGCCGCGCTCCGTCGTTGCCCTCGCGCTTGCATTCGTCGGCCATTCGCTCCGCCCGGTCGAGCAGCTGGGCCAGGTCGATCCCGACCAGCGCCGCCGAGACCAGCCCGAAGTACGACAGCGCCGAGTAGCGCCCGCCGATGTTCGGGTCGTTCAGGAAGGTGTCCCGGAACTCGTGCTGCTCGGCGAGGTCGACCAGCTTGCTGCCGGGGTCGGTGATGGCGATGAAGTGCGCCCCGGCCTCCTTCGCGCCGAGCGCCTCCATGGTCTTGTTGTAGAAGTATTTGAAGAAGGAGAGTGTCTCAGCCGTCCCGCCTGACTTGGTGGCGACGATGAACAGCGTTTTCGCCAGGTCGAGCCGCCGCTCGTGGTCCAGCACCGCGCCGGGGTCGGAGCTGTCCAGCACCGACAGGTCGAGGTATCCCGACTTCACCCCGAACGTTTTGCGAAAGACCTGTGGGGCCAGGCTGGAGCCGCCCATCCCCAACAGCAGGGCGTCCGTGTAGCCTTCATCTCGCACGGCATCGGTCAGCTTTTCCAGCCTCCCGATGTGCTCCTCCATTGTCTGGGGGCTGTGCAGCCAGCCCAGTCGGTTCGTGATCTCTGTCGGGTCGGGCTCCCATACTGTGTGGTCGTGCGCCCAGATTCGCTCGACGATGTTTTCTTCGGTGATCTCGTCCAGTGCTGCCTCGACCGCTCCCTGATAGGTGCCCAGGTTGGCGGTAAACATCTACATTTTCTCCTGTTTCTCGGTTATGCTTGTCATCAGCGAGTCAAACGACTTTTCAAACGCCGCCACGCCGTCGACCTGTAACTTCTCGGTGACTGCGTCGAGGTCGATTCCCAGATCAGCCAGCGCCGCAAGCTGGTCGCGCGCCTCGTCCAGCCCCTCGCCGATCGTGACCGCCACCACGCTGTGGTCGAGGAAAGCGTCCAGCGTGGCCGGGGGCATCGTATTGACGGTGTGCGGCCCGATCAGGTTGTCGACGTAAAGCGTGTCCGAGTAGGCGGGGTTCTTTGTGCTGGTGCTGGCCCACAGCGGGCGCTGCACCCGCGCGCCTTTGTCGGCCAATCCCTGCCAGCGCGGCCCGCTGAACGTCTCCTGGAAGCGGGCGTACGTCATCTTGGTGTTGGCGACCGCGATTTTGCCTAACAGCGCGCGGTTGCCTTTCTCCTCCAACGCTTTGTCGACGGCGGTGTCCACCCGGCTGACGAAGAACGAGGCCACCGACGCCACCTTGCTCAGGTCGCCGCCGGACGCTGCCAGCTTCTCCAGCCCCTTGAAGTATGCCTCGGCGACCACGTCGTAATGCGCCAGCGAGAACATCAGCGTGATGTTGATGTTGATCCCCTCCCCGATCAGCGTCTCGATTGCCGGGATGCCCTCCGGTGTGGCGGGGACTTTGATCATCACGTTCGGGCGGCTCACCAATCCGAACAGACGCCGCGCGTCCTCTATCGTGCCCTGGGTATTGTAGGCGAGCGTCGGGCTGACCTCCAGGCTGACGAAGCCGTCCGCCCCGCCGGTCTGGTCATACACCGGGCGCAGCACGTCGGCGGCCTGCTGGATGTCCTCGACCACCAGCGCCTCGTAAATTTCGTCTACCGAGCATCCCACCTTGACCAGCTTCTTGAAAGCCTCGTCGTAGTCGTCGCTCCCCGCGATCGCTTTGTCGAAGATCGAGGGGTTCGAGGTGACGCCCCTCAGCCCCTGTTCGACCAGCTTACCCAGCTCGCCGGAGGTGGTGAACGACCGGCGAATGTAATCCAGCCAGACTGCCTGCCCCAGTTCCGCTAAGTCGTGCATCTTCGTCATGCTGTCTCTCCTCTTATACTAGGTGTTTTTAAGCAATTTTTATCATGATGGCGATCAATGCGGTAAGTCGATTGTGGTGTTTTCATTGTGTTACGCCCCATGAGGCACACATCATATAGTAGCACAAATCAGGGGGTGATTTCGATACCTTTGGCGGATTTGATCGTGTCTGCCCGTGCCTGGCTGAGCGGCGTTTGGGGCCGGTAGAATAAAAAAGGTGAATTTGACAGTTATTCCCCCTTTAGCTAGAATGCATTTAGGGCGAGTCCCCTCCGAAACCTGCACAAACAGTGTTCACGACAGCAGGGTTGAGCATGCAAAAAACGCGGCAGAAAATTCTCGAATACTTGAAACGACACCAGCAGGCAACCGTCGACGAGCTGAGCCGGATGCTGGACGATCTGACTGCCGTGACGGTGCGCCACCACCTGGACGTGCTGCGCCGGGAGGAGCTGGTTGCCCCCCCGGAGATCATCCACCGCGATGGGCCGGGCCGCCCCAAGTACGCCTACCGGCTGACCGAGAAGGCCGAGGGGCTGTTCCCGCGCAACATCGACGTGCTGACCAACCACATGCTGGACGAGCTGAAGCGGTCGTTAGGCCCACAGCAGATCAACGTGATTTTTAAGGGCGTCGCCGAGCAGATGGCCGCCGGTGCCCCACCCATCCGCCAGGATGAGCCGTTCGAGGCCCGGCTTGACCGCCTGACCGACTACCTCACGCAGCAGGGCTACGAGGCGCACTGGGAGATCCACCCGGAGGGCTTTGTCCTGCATACCAGCAACTGCCCTTACAGCGGCGTCTCCGAGTCGCACACTGAGGTGTGCTCGCTCGACATGCACTACATCAGCCAGTTGTTAGGGACGGTGCCCCGCCGCCTCGACCACCTGCTGGAAGGCGCGCATAGCTGCTCGTACCTGATCCTCGTTCCCCATTCCGAGGTCGCCTGACCGACAGGCATTTTGGCCTGGTTTTCATCGGTTCCAGTGCCATCCGACACCCAAATCAATGTGACAATCAATTAAGAATAAGATGATAAACTTTATTGACATTGCCTGTGGGCATTGCTAAAATACAGCCACAACTGTTAAATCGAGCTATCCGGACAAACGGATAGGGATCGGCAGCGAGTAAAGGGTGCAGATAGGCACAAAGGAGTTATGCATGAGCGAACAGACGACGGTTACTCAACAGCAATCCATCATTACCGTCACGCCGCTGGCGGTCGACAAGATCAGCAGCCTGCTTGCCGAGAAAGAGCTGACCGACCACGGTCTGCGTGTGTTCGTCTCCGGCGGGGGCTGCTCCGGCTTGCAGTACGGGATGGCCTTTGAAGGCAACCCG
>JARRJX010000400.1:0-3821 GCA_037388645.1 Chloroflexota bacterium | reverse complement strand
GCGGGCTGATCTGGCCTCGCCAAGCTGAATGGGGCCCAGGCTCCTGCGACACCCAACGCCGAACTCCTCGAAAAGTGCATCTCGAACTCGATTTTACCGTTCTTACCTATATACTCTGTTCGGGGCATTTGCTCCTGACACCGATGCCCTCGTCCAGACCGGAGAACGCCAATGCCAAGGATGCAGATAATCCTGAACCCGGCAGCCGACCACGGCCACGCCCGCCAGGTAGGCAGCGACCTGCGCGCCCTGATCGAGGGCGGGGCGGAGGTCGCCGCTGCGCAGAACGGACACCGATACGAGCTGGACTGGGTCCTGACGGAAGCGCCCGGCCACGCCACCAGCCTGGCCTATGAGGCCAGCCAACAGGGCTACGACGCGGTCGTCGCGGTCGGCGGGGATGGCACAATCCACGAGATGGTGAACGGGCTGATGCAGGCAGAGGACGGGCAGCGCCCGCGCCTGGGCGTGATCCCCGCCGGGTCGGGGAACGATTTCGCGGCCAACCTGGGCTTCACCGCAAACCCCAAAGAGGCGCTCAGCAGCGTCTTTGGCAGCCAGACGCGCTTGATCGACGTCGGGCGGATCAAAGACGAGACCGGTCGGCAGGAATACTGGCAAAACACGATCGGGATCGGCTTCAGCGGAGCGGTCAACATCGCCACCCGGCACCTGCAACGCTGGCGCGGCTTCATGATGTACCTCATGGCCGTGTTGGAGACGATCGCCTACCACCCCGATTCGCTGCAAACGAAACTGCACATCGACGACAACCACCCCTGGGAAACGGCGATCAGCATGCTCAGCCTGTGCAACGGCCCGCGCGAAGGAGGCGGGTTCCCCGTCGCCCCGGACGCGGTGATGGACGACGGGCTGCTCACCTACACGACGATGGGCAAGATGAACCGTTTGCAGATGCTGCGCTTCATCCCGGTGGTGATGACCGGCAAACACCTGGAAAAGCACCCCGATCACTTCACGGGCGGCACCTTCAAGCGGCTCATGATCGAGTCGGACTTGCCCCTGGCGATCCACACCGACGGGGAAGTCTACGGCTCCTGGGAAATGGGCATACGCCGGATCGAGGCGAGCGTCGTGCCCGGCGCGCTGGAGGTATTGAGCGACAGACAGCCCGCATAACATCCCCCCGGCCCCCCGCCACGGCGCGCCAAGCACGCGGCCCGAAGCCGCCTTATAATATAGACATACTCGACCGCACACAGGCACGTGATGAGACGATGTTAACGCTGGCGCGCGCCCTGGTAGATTACGACCTCGACCTGCTACAGGCAATTGCCGGGCAGTGGGATATCGACCTGACCTCCAGCGACCGGGGGCTGGCTGCAGAGGAGCTGGCAGCGGCCATGCTCGACCCGGAAGCGATCCATTCGACCTGGGAGCGCCTCGGCGAGGAGGCCCAGGAGGCCCTGAGCAATCTGCTGGCAAACGAGGGACGGCTGCCGTTTGCGCACTTCACCCGGCGCTACGGGGAGATCCGCCCGATGGGGCCTGCGCGGCGCGAGCGCGAACGTCCCTGGACTGCACCGATCAGCGTCACCGAGGCGCTTTTTTACCGGGGCCTGATCGTGCGGGCGTTCGAGCAGTCAACGGGGGGCGCGCAAGAATTCATCGTCGTGCCAAGCGACCTGGCGGAGGGCCTGCCCCGGCCAGAGCTGACCTCGACCACCCGATCACCCGGCTATCCCGTCGCCCCACCGCGCCAAGTGCCCGTCGGGAAGTACGCCGCCCCGGACGACCTCGCCACGCTGCTGGCCTACCTGCTGATCCGCGAGGATAACGCCCGCCCCTGGCTGGAGACCACACCGTCCGACATCATCGACCGGTACCTGCGCCGCCCGATCCCGGCCTACCGGGCGATGCTGACCCACCTCGCCTACGACCTGGACCTGATCGAAGACCTGGAGGTGCTGACGCAAACCACCACCCAGGTCAACAAAGACTCGGCCCGCCCCTGGCTGGAGGCCCCCATTCTGCACCAGCTTCGCTCGCTGGCCGAGACCTGGCTGGAATCGACGACCTGGAACGACCTGGCGTTCACCCCCGGCCTCGACGCCGACGAGTGGCCTAATGACCCACGCCTGGCCCGGCAGGTGGTGCTGGACACCTTGCAAGACGTGCCCGCCGGGTTGTGGTGGAGCCTGCACGGACTGGTCGAGCACATCAAGCAGCACGCCCCCGACTTCCAGCGCCCCGGCGGAGACTATGCGGCCTGGTACCTACGGGACGCCGTCAGCGGAGAGATACTGCACGGCTTCCAGTATTGGGATTACATCGAGGGGGAGCAACTGCGCTTCATCATCGGGGGGCCGCTAACCTGGCTGGGCCTGGTTCAGGCGGGGCAGGGCGCTTTTATGGTGACCGAGCTGGGCCAGGCGCTGCTCGGCCAGACAGACTGGCCGTCCGCGCCCGACCGCGAGACACGAATCCGGGTCGACCAGCAGGGAGTGATCAGCGTCCCGGTGCAGATGAGCCGCTACGAGCGGGCCCAGATCGCCCGGTTTACTGCCTGGCTCGACCCACCCCCACTGCGGGCGGGCGACCCGGACGCAGATGGCGGCGACGCCGCCTACCGCTACCGGCTGACTCCCCAGGCAATCGCCAGGGTCGCCGACGAGGGATTCAACCTAGGGCGCATCATCACCTTCTTGCAGCGCCTCTCAGGGGGCAGCGTGCCGCCTAACGTGCTGAAAATGCTTCAATCCTGGGGGGAAAACCCGGCGGAGGTAGTGGTCGAGGACGCGGTGATCATCCGGGCCAAAGACCTGGGCGTTTACGAGCGCCTGGTGAAGAACCAGCGGGTGCACCGCTGGTTCGTCCAGCAGGTGGGGCCAAACAGCTACACCGTGCGCCGCGAAGACCTGCCCGCCCTGCTCAACGCCCTGCGCGAGATGGGAATCCTGCCCTATTTTGAGGGGTACAAAAAGGACGACTGGCCATAAGCCGGGTGCTTTGACGCCTCCCCAGGCAGCGGGTATACTAGCGTCGTCCCTGGGGGCGTAGCTCAGTGGTAGAGCAGGAGCCTTTTAAGCTCTTGGTCGCAGGTTCGATCCCTGCCGCCCTCACCTGGCCGAGACTATCTTAAACCTTCCACTGTGCCGGTGGAGCGTTTCGTTGAGATGCTGAGCTTCCCCAAGCTCAACGAACTGCCCCGCCAGATAGTGAAGGAGGTACAAGATGGTCTCGTTGCGTTTACAGCGCGATCACCCTAACATTATCCTCGACGACTGCCACGACTGAGGCTGCTGCCGACCCGCCTAGTGTAATCCTCGGCGCTTACTTTATACCTGAGGATACACCCTACCCATCAACTGAACTGGAATACCGGCCCTGCTGGTCGAAATGGCAGATGATGGCCTTCCGGAATGAGGAAGGCGTGCTCGTGACGGATTCGCAGCCGGTCGCAGTACCCATCCGTGATCACGAGGATTGGCCCCTCTGCCGGGAAATCTTTTGCCTTCTCCAATAGATTGATCCCAGGCTGAAGCACGGTCCCTCCCCGCCCCTTGATGCGCACCCGGTCGGCAATGGCCTCCGGGGGCAGGTAGCCCTGGTCATAGGCAGTCGCATCGCAGAAGACAACCCGCACGGCGGGAACGTCGTGAGCCACGCTGTAACTGGCGATAGCTCCCAGCGCCTTTCCTAAGAGGGCGCGCGTCGACGCCTGCCGGCGGACCAGGTGGCCTCCCGGTCATCACCTTCGCCGAAGCCATTACGTTCCACATCAATGGCACCGAGGCCTTCGTGTTCCATCCCGGGTTTGCGCATACGGATGGTGATGCAGCCATCCTGCTGAAGCCGGC
>JARRJX010000399.1:0-3301 GCA_037388645.1 Chloroflexota bacterium | reverse complement strand
TGATGGCCGAGCAGATGGATCGCCCGGTGCAGACGTTCAGCGTCGGTTATGCCGGGCAGGAGCGCTACAACGAGTTCCGGTATGCCCGGCAGGTGGCCGAGCACTTCGGGGCAGAGCACCACGAGATCGTGATCGGCGAGGATGACCTAGTCGATTTCCTGCCGGGGCTGATCTACCACCAGGACGAGCCGATTGCCGATCCGGTCTGCGTGCCGATCTATTACGTCTCGAAGCTGGCCCGCGAGTCGGGCACGATCGTGATCCAGGTGGGCGAGGGCGCGGACGAGTTATTCGCCGGGTATACTCACTGGATCGACGTGCTGCGCCTGTATCATGGCCTGTGGCAGAGTTACAGCCGCCTGCCTGCTGCCTTGCGCCGGGTTGCGCTAGCCGCCGCCCCCCTCGACCGGGATTCGATCCGCTACGAGTTCGTGCGCCGCGCGACTGTGGGTGAGGAGCTGTTCTGGGGCGGCGCGGAGGCGTTTGGCGAGGCGCGCAAGAGCCGCCTGGTCGGGGCTGGGCTGCGCGCCCGGCTCGGTGATCTGTCCTCATGGGACGTGATCCGCCCCTACCGGCGGCGTTTTGAAGAGCGCAGCAGTGGGGTCAACGGCGATTACGTGAACTGGATGGCTTACCTCGACCTGCGCCTGCGCCTGCCGGAGCTGCTCCTGATGCGTGTGGATAAAATGTCGATGGCGACCAGCATTGAGGCCCGCGTGCCCTATCTGGATCACGAGTTTGTTGGCCTGGCTCTTAGCGTGCCGGAGCGCTTTAAGCTCAACGGTGGGCAGACCAAGGCGCTGTTTAAGAAAGCGGTGCGTGGCCTGATCCCTGACACGATCATCGACCGCCCCAAGCAGGGTTTTGCCGTGCCGGTCGATGAGTGGCTACGCACCCGCCTGGGCGGTGTGATCCACGATAAGCTGCTGGCCTTCACCGCTCGCACCGATTACTTCGACTCGGCGGCGGTCGAGACGATGGTGCGCCATAACGATTACCTGACCTGGTATCTGCTCAACTTCGCGCTCTGGCACGAGCTCTGGATTGAGGGCGAGGTTGCGCAAGGTGTGCCCTCTCTGGAAGGGCTGGGCTTGAGCCGATAACTGCAACTCTGATTTCCCTGGAACTGTTTCTTACCGATGTCACACGAACCCCGGCCTGCCAACCGCGCCGACGAATGGCCTGACTCAAGCATGGCAACACCACGCGCTTCTCGCCGCCGCGTGGTGCTCATGCAGCGTCTGCTGGCCTTCGCTATCCTGGGGGCTGCGTTTATCATCCCCCTGCTCCTGGTGCTGCTGCTGTTTGGCCGGGGCAATCGCAGCGCCCCGCCCGCGCCCCCGCCGGTTGTCTATGTGACCGCCACCTCAGACCCATCGCTGGGCATTATTCCCACTCCCGTCTTGCCCGCTGAGTTCTTTGCGGGCCTCACCGCCACCGCGCCGCCGACGGTAGCCCAACCCGCCGAGCCTGCCGAACCAACCAACCCCTTCGTCACCGCGACCCCTGGAGCAGCGTCGGCGGGGGAGTTCAGTCTGGCGAACAGCACGATCGCGTATGTCTGTTTCGCGAAGAACTACGACGAGCTGTGCCTGATGAACGGTGATGGGAGCAACCAGCGGCAGATCACCGAGACGAGCGTCACCGATTTTTATCCCTCGCTTTCTGTGGATGGCCGCCTGCTGGCTTTCTCCTCGATCCGCGATGTGCGCCGCTTTGATATCTATCTGATGGATATCCAGAGCGGCAATATTCTCCGTGTCACGCGCAACGCAGGCGACAATTACGCGCCGGAGATCTCGCCCGATGGCACACGAATTGTGTTTGTCTCGACCCGCAGCGGGGGGCAGGACGTCTGGGTGATGAACGCCGATGGCTCGAATCCCACCCAGTTAACCTTCACCGAGGCGGACGACATCGATCCCACCTGGTCGCCCGACGGTCAGCAGATCGCCTTCGCCTCGAACCGCAACGGGCTGACCGATCTGTACGTGATGAACGCCGATGGCTCGAACGTCCGCCAGATGACTTTCGACGTCAACCTGGGCGGGCGCAGCGACTGGTCGAACGATGGGCGTAATTTCACCTTCTATGCCGGCGAATCCGGGGACAAGAACATTTATATTATGAGTGCTGAGTGTGCCCTGCCCGGCGCTCCGGCGGATTGTGCGGCGTCGCCGCGCTCCCTGACCGATGGCGGCAACAACAAAGGCCCATCCTTCTCGCCGGATGGGCAGTGGATCACGTTTGCTGCCAATAATGGCGGTGACAATGACGTGTATATCATACGGATTGATGGCTCGGACTTACGACGCCTTACCTCAAGCCCCTGGGCCGATTGGCAGCCGCGCTGGGGGCCGTGACGCCGTCAGTAGGCATTTGCTACCCGCGCGAGAATCCCATTCACCACAGTGCCGATCTGGTCTGTTGTGACATTAGGTGTCACAACTTGAGGTATAATTAAGATAGTGGAAATTGTGGGATGTATTGGTATGGTGGATGGGTATTATGTGGGGCGAAAACACCTTATCTGGCAATAGTAGCGTATACACAAACCTGGGCCGGGATCAGGCCAACCCGGTTTCTCCGACACTGGACAACTTGCTGCGTGATGCCAGCCTGCCCACTTTGGCGGTGCTGGCCGAGCGCTATGGGCTGCGTCGCATGCCCGGCATGTCTAAACATAGCCTGATTGCGCGGATCGTCACCCACCTGTCTGCCGATGAGCTGGTCGACCTGGAAGATGAGTTGATCGCCGCGCGCTACGGTACTCTTTCGGTCGACGAGCTGCTCGATGTGGCGCTGAAGCAGGATGCCGAGCGCCTCAGCCGACCGGGCAAGCCGCGCCTGGATCAGATCTCGCCCGACGACGCGACACTGCTTGAAGGGGGGTCGCGTCGCTGGGTCTACACCATGCGCGGACATGATGTCACTGTTGATATAGATCAGCGCTATCTGGCCTGTAGCTGCCGCTTTTTCTCTTTTGCCGCTCACCAGCATGCCTTGTGCAAACATCTTGTTACCGCTTTTCAGGTGATCCCGGCTATCTATGCGCGTGAGGCGCTCATCGATTTGTTGATCTGGCGGGAGTATCGAAGTGGTGCCGGGCAGCGCTGGCAGTTTGAAAGCACCTATGCTTGGAAAAACTAATACGGGCTTTTAGCGTTTGCGCGGTAAACAAAACAGGCTTGCCAATGGTTGGCAAGCCTGTTGCTTGTCTGGGAGAGTAATAGGGCCTTATGCTAAATCGGAAAGGCCAAAGACTTGATGTGTAAATGGTCGGGCCGCCCAAGCAAACGAT
>JARRJX010000398.1:0-3301 GCA_037388645.1 Chloroflexota bacterium | reverse complement strand
TCCCGATGCGAGCTTGCCAGCGCGACGAACGTGTACCAGGTCAGCTCGCAGGCCACGATGGTCAGCCCGTAGAGCGCCTGGACGGGGCGCGGCGGTGGCGCGCTGTGGGCTGGGCTGATCGTGCTTCCGGGCGAGCAGCGCCCTGATGCCCAGGTAGATCAGGTAGAGCGCGCCCAGGCGCTTGAGGGTGTTGAACAGGAAGATCGACTGCGAGATCAGCAGAGCGATCCCGATCAGGCTGTAGGTCACGTGGCCGACGCCGCCTAACGAGACGCCGAACGCGGTAAACAGACCGGCCCGGCGCGAGCGCGTCAGGCTGTTGCGCAGAGTCATGGCGAAGTTGGGGCCGGGGACGACGACCACCAGCCAGCCCATGGCAAGAACCATCAGCCATTCGTCGAACATAGCTCACTGCTTTCTTCGATTGACAAGGATGAATTCACGTATCCGGTCAGCGGGCGAGCGCCGCCAGCACGTCTGCCGTGCTCACCACGGTGGCGAACTCGCCGTGCAGGATCGCCAGCTCGACCTGGTAGATCGTCTCGGCGGAGTGGAGAGTGCCATCCGGCCCGGTCCGGTCGAAGGTGGCGGTCGCGTCGGCGACCAGCAGCGTCTCGAAGCCCAGGTTGCCCGCCATGCGGGCCGTGGTGGAGATGCAGTGATCGGTGGTCAGCCCGACGATCACGACAGAGTCGATCCCCGCCGCGCGCAGGCGCTCTTCCAGGTCGGTGCCGATGAAGGCGCTGTTCACGGTCTTGCCGATCACAGGCTCGTCGCCCTGGGGGGCTGCCTCCGATTTGATGTCGTTGCCCGCCTGCCCCGGACGCAGCGGCGAACCGGGCAGAACCGAATCGTGCCTGACGTGGATCAGCGGGCGACCGGCCCCGCGCCAGGCGGCGAGCAGCGCGGCGATGTTCGACTCGGCCTGGGGGTTGTTGCGTTTGCCCATGCGCGGGTCGTCGAAGCCGTTCTGCACGTCGACGAGGATCAGGGTGGTGTTGTCGGAAAGAGTCAGCATGTAGGCTCCTTGGGTGGCCTTAAGGCGGGTATACCAATGGCAGCACCAGAAGGATACCCAATCCGGCGATGATTACCAGGGGAAACCCGAGCTTCATGTAGTCGCGGAAGCGATAGCCGCCCGGGCCCAACACCAGCAGGTTGGCGGGGTGCCCGACGGGGGAGAGGAAAGCGGTCGATGCCCCGATGGCAACCGCCATGGCAAATGCCTGTGGGTTGAGCTGGTTGTTCAGCGCGGCAGCGATAGCGAGCGGCCCGATCACGAGGGTGGCGGCAGGCCCGGAGGTGAGCTGGGACAGGCCAGCGTTAATCAAGAAGAAGGTCAGCAGCAGGGCGCGCGGCCCCAGCGTCCCCACGGTTTGCAGCAGGAAATTGGCGACGAGGGTGATCACCCCGGTCTGATCCAGCGCGGTCGCCAGCGGGGCCATGCCGCCGATCAGGAACAGCACCTGCCAGCGGATGCTGGATCGGGCCTGCTCGACCGTCTCGCAGCCCGTCACCACGACCGCGATCGCGCCGAGCAGCCCCGCCAGCGCGATGGGCAGCACGCCCAACGCGATGATGATCAGGAAGACGGCCAGAATTGCTACCGCGACGAGCGCCCGCCCACTGTGCGCCGGGATGGGCGGCAGGCGTGTGAGCACGAGGAAATCGGCGTCCTTGCTGAGAATGCTCAGCCGGTCGGGCGGCCCCTGCACGAGCAGAGCATCGCCCATCTCCAACTGGCGCTTCCCCAGGTGCGAGCGGTAGGGTCGGCTTTCGTGCCAGATGCCGAGGACATTCAGACCGAACTTCTCGCGGAAATGAATCTCCTCCAGGGTGCGGTCTGTGACCGCCGAGCGGGGGGAGAGGATCACCTCGGCCAGCTCGCTGCTGCTGGCGAACAACGACCCGTCAAGCTGCTCGTCGGGGTCGCTGACGGCCAGGGCGAGGTCGATCACGCACGAAGTGACATCGTCGGGGCGGCCCTCTACCAGGAGCCAATCCTCCGCTTCCAGCCTGAAACTGGAAGCGGGCGGGGCGAAGCGCTGTTTGCCCCTGACCACGGCGGCAACGGTCACGCCGTAGCGGCTTCCCAGGTTGCTCTCCGACAGCTTTTTGCCGACCAGGGGAGAGCGGGTCGAGACCTGCGCCTCGAACAGGCGCATGCTCAGGCGGTACGTCTGGGCCAACTCCTGGCGCGCCTGCCGGATGGCGCTCCACTGGTCAGACGGAGATCGCTCCGGCAGCAGCAGGGGACTGAAGATCGTCAGGTAGAGGATGCCCACCAACGCGATTGGCCCGCCGACCGGCAGGAAGCTCAGCAGGCGAAAGGAGGGCAGCCCGCGCTCGGTGAGAAAGCTGGCGAGCAGCAGGTGGCTGGTGGTGAGCAGGGTCGCCATCCCGCCCAGCAGCGCCCCAAAGGCAACGGGCATCAGCAGGCGCGAGGGACTCAGATTACGGCGGTGCCCGATGCTGCGGGCTACCGGGATGATCAGCGCCGCTGCGGCGACGGTGTTCATCAGCAGCGACGCAACCCCGACTCCCAACGCCACCAAGCCGACGATGCGCCGCTCGCCCGCGCCGCGGGTGAGGCGCAGGATGAACTGGCTCATGTAGGCGGTCACGCCGGTGTGCTCCAGGGCGGCGGTCAGCATGAACAGCCCGATCAGGGTCAGGATCACGGGGCTGCCGAACCCCTTGGCCAGATCGACGGGGTTAAGCACGCCGCCCAGCCCCAGCGCGGCGAGCACCATCAGGGCCACGATGTCCGCCGGGACCCACTCGCCGACAAACAGGACCAGCGCCGCCCCGGTGACGGCCAGAACAAAGATCGCCTCTCCGCTTAACGTCGTCATGCGGTCATTGTACCATCTCCAGCGCCATCCGCACCGCCCTCTATGGATGAGAATTCGGCAAAACCTGTGGGGTAGGGTAGACTCTGATCTGAGTAGAATGCAGGTATAGACTTGAAATCAAAGTTAACCCCGGCCTTCCCGCCGGGTTTTTGTTTTGGAAGTCTTTACCCGGTCTACGCGACTTTCAATCTGGGTAAGGAGAAAACTTCCCATGGCAGATCGTAAATCAGGTGTTGTGAAGTGGTTTAACGGCGAGAAGGGCTACGGCTTCGTCACGCCCGACGACGGCAGCAAGGATGTCTTTGTACATCACAGCGCCATCTTAGGCGAAGGTTACAAGAACCTCAATGAGGGCGACCGCATTGAGTTCAACGTTGAGCCTGGCGAGAAAGGCCCGAAGGCGGCTCAGGTCACCAAGCTCTAAGCAAGACACTTCGCACGAGAGA
>JARRJX010000397.1:0-5431 GCA_037388645.1 Chloroflexota bacterium | reverse complement strand
CAGCACGAGAAGAAAACTGCCGCCAACCACAATGATCCCGACAATCATCGGTGTCGTGACGGGGAAGCCAAGCCCCAGCATCCCTTCCAGGTTGTCCGCCGTGTAGGGATCGATCAGCGCCACGGTGGCAGATGCGCCGCACACCAACGCCAAAATGCCGGTCGTCACCATCGATGACCGCCGGGCTGCCTTCTGCACCTGCGGATGCCGGGCCTCCTGATGCGCCAGGGATGCCCCGACGAAGAAACCGGCTGGCAGGGCCAACCCGACGTGGAAAACCGGGACGCCCATGAAAAAGCCAAAGAGGCCGACGGAATAGAAGAGGTAGATGCCGCTCCAGACGATGGGTGATGACGAATAGGCGCGGCGAACCCAGCCCTTGAGGAACGCCACGTCTATCAGTACCCCCACCAGGAGACCTGCCAGCATCCCGGCAAAGATGAGAGACTCCGGCACGAGGGGGATGCTTAGCCACCACCCGGCCAGAGCGCCGGTAATAACCGGGATGGCTCCAAAGATCAGTCCGATGACAACTGTCTCAATCTTGCGCATAATATCGCTCCCGGATTAGTTCTCAGTCGAAGCACACAGTTTCACTCCGCAGGGCGACAGCCCTGATGGAGTGTCAGGCAAACCGGTTCCCGCAGGGATTTCGAGGTTTGCCATTCACTATACCAATCATTCCTCCTCACTGCCCGATGTCAATTACGCTACAACCCCACGATCTCCCCCAGCAGCGCCATGTCCAGCGACTCCTCCAGCACGTCCGCCAACCGGTCGAGCGACTCCTCCAGCCGCCCCGCCGAGTCCCCCTCATCGACTCGCCGCCAGCCCAGCGACTCCAGCCAGGCGCGGCGCAGATTCGCGTTCTCGAACAGCCCGTGCAGGTAGCAGCCCCAAATCCGCCCCCCCGCGCCCACCGCGCCGTCCGCCACCTCGACCGCCGTCCCGCCCCGCTCCACGATCCGCAGCCAGGGCGATGCGCCCACTCCACCCGTCCGCCCCATGTGGATTTCGTACCCGCTCACCGTCTGCCCATCCAGGCTCGCCAGCCAGCCGGTTTGAGCCGCGATCCGCGCCCGCGCCTGGTGGGCCGCCTTGTCCCCGGCAAAAGTCGTCTCGACCGCCAGCAGCCCCAATCCCGCCACCTCGTCCCGATCCGATTCGGTATGCTGCGGGTCGCGGATGCGCTCGCCGAGCATCTGGTAGCCGCCGCAGATTCCCACCACCGCGCTCCCCTGCCCCGCGCAGCGCCGGATCGCCTCGTCCAGCCCGCGCGCCCGCAGCCAGTCCAGGTCGGCCATCGTGCTCTTCGTCCCCGGCAGGATGATCGCGCCGGGCCGGTCGATCTCCTCCGCCCGCTCCACGTAGCGCACTGACACCCCCCGCTCCCCCCGCAGCGGGTCGAAGTCGTCGAAGTTGGCGATGCGCGGCAGCCGGATCACGGCGATCTCGATCCCCTCACGTGCGGCGGCCTCGCTGTTCTGCGCCTCGATTGCCACCGCGTCCTCCTCCGGCAGGTGGTGCTGAATGTACGGGATCACGCCCACGACAGGCACGCCGCCCCGTTCCTCCAGCATCCCGATCCCCTCCGCGAACAGCCCCAGGTCGCCCCGGAACTTGTTGACCAGCAGCCCGCGCACCAGCGCCCGCTCCTCCGGCTCAAGCAGCCACAGCGTGCCCAATAACTGCGCGAAAATCCCGCCCCGGTCGATGTCTCCCACCAGCAGCACCGGGGCCTGCGCGTAAGTCGCCACCGCCATGTTCACCAGGTCGCCCGCCTTCAGGTTGATCTCGACCGGGCTGCCCGCCCCCTCCACGATCACCAGCTCGTACTCGGCCCGCAGCCCGTCCAGCGCCGTCGTGACCGCCTCCCACAGTTCCGCCTTGTGCCGGTAATAGTCGCGCGCGGGCAGCGCCGCCCACGCTTTCCCCATCACCACCACCTGCGAGCGCGAGTCGGCCTCCGGCTTGAGCAGGATCGGGTTCAGCGCCGCCGTCGGCCTGATCCCGCAGGCGACCGCCTGCGTGTACTGCGCCCGCCCGATCTCCGCCCCGTCTGGGCAGACGGCGGCGTTGTTCGACATGTTCTGCGCCTTGAACGGCGCGACTCGCACCCCCCGCCGCGCGAACAGCCTGCACAGCCCGGCCACGATCACGCTCTTCCCCGCGCTTGAGGTCGTGCCCTGCACCATCAGCACCTTAGCCGTCACCGTCCAACCCCTCGACTCGTGTATATCAATCGCGCACTCCATTCTGCCTCACCCCGCCTCGCCCTGCCACGATACAATCAATCTGTAGATGAGAATCCAACCCATTTAGAGAAAGAATCTGACATGACTATCAACCAATCCACCAGGATCGCCTTCGTCGGCACCGGTATCATGGGCAGCCAGAAGGCCGCCCACCTGCTCGCGGGCGGCTATCCGCTCACCGTCCACAACCGCACCCGCTCGAAAACCGACGGCCTGGTCAAACAGGGCGCGGTCTGGGCCGAGACTCCCGCAGCGGCGGCCAGAGACGCCGATGTGGTCTTCACCATGCTCGCCCATCCCCAGGCGGTCGAGGCGGTTGCGCTGGCCGAGGGGACCGGCCTGCTGGCCGCGATGAAGCCCGGCGCGCTCTGGATCGATTCCAGCACGACCAACCCGGCCTTCGCCCGGCGCATGGCCGCAGAAGCGGAGCGCAGAGGCGTCCACCACCTCGACGCGCCCGTCTCCGGCTCGAAGAAGCAGGCCCAGGCCGCCGAGCTGCTCTTTTTCGTCGGCGGGGAGGAGGCGGTCATCGAGGGCTGCCGCGAGATGCTCGGCCTGATGGGCAAGCAGGTCAACTACGTCGGCGGCCACGGCATGGGGATCGCCTTCAAGCTGGTCATCAACCACCTGCTCGCCACCTCGATGATCGCCTTCGCCGAGGGGCTGGCGCTGGGCGAGGCGCTCGGCATCCCCCAGCAGACCCTGCTCGATACCCTGATCGGCGGCGTCGTGACCGCCCCCTACCTCGCCCGCAAGCGCGAGAAGCTCGCCAGCGGCGACTACCGGGCCGAGTTCCCCCTGCGCTGGATGCAGAAAGACCTGGAGATGGTGGCCGAGACCGCCTACCAGGTGGGCGCTGCCATGCCGGTCTCCAACGCGGCCAAAGAGACGTTCCGCCTCGCCATCCAGCACGGCTACGGCGACGACGACCTCTCGGCGATCTACGCCTTCCTCAAGTCGCCCTACCTCCCCCCCACTTTCTTGGGCGTGACGAATCCCCACAATCGTGGTATCGTGTTGGCCGGTTGGCGGGCCGGGAGCGGTGCGCCTACCCCTTGGAATCTTTTATCGGCCAACCACACACTCAAGGAAAATCGAAATGGCACAAATCGCACCATCCGAGCGGCGGCGCTTTTACCGGATCGGCGGGGCCGCCGCCTGGCTGCAAATAATCGTGACCGTCGTCACGGTTGCCGCCGCCTTCGCCCTGGGGGCCAGGCCAACCGATGTCGAGGAGTTCTTCACGGTCTATCAGGATAACCTGCTGGTAGGCCTGCTGCGCGACGACTTCGCCAGCCTGGTCATCATCACCCTCTACCTGGGCACCGCCCCCGCCCTCTACCTGGCCCTCAAGCGGGTCGATCACACCGTCGTTTTTTTCGCCACACTCTTCACGTTGATCGCCGTCGTCGTCACCTTCTCCACCCATACCGGCTTCACGATGCTCCACCTCAGCCGTGAATACGCGGCAGCGGCCACCCCCGCCGAGCAGGCCCAACTGCTGGCCGCCGGGCGGGCCATCCTCGCCTCAGACATCTGGAACAGCACCGCTGGCTATATGAGCGGCATCCTGCTCCAGGGGGCCGGGGTGCTGATCGCGCTCGTCATGCTGCGCAGCAGCGATTTTGGCAGGCTGACCGCCTACGCCGGACTGCTGGCGAACGGCATCGACCTGCTTCAGCACGTCCTGCACCCGTTCACGCCCTCCCTCTCCGCCATCATCCTCTATGCCGCCGGGCCTTTTTACCTGCTCTGGTTCCCGCTGATGGGCCGCGACCTGCTGCGGCTGGCCCGGCGAACGGGCGTCTCACCCACCGGTGAGGGATGAGCGGGGCCACCGGCCTGGAATGAAAATGAGCGGCAGCCGGTTGGTTACCGCTCATTTTATCTTTACGATGTGACGTATCTATCCGAGCGCGCTTTTCAGCCTGAGCGCGGTCAGCATCCAGGCGGGCTTGATCGCCGACCGCTTCCGCCCGCGGATCATCGCCTCGACCGCCGCCGCCGCCCGCGCCACGTCGAGCGTGACCGGCGGCCTGGCCGCCCCATCCTCCCGGCCATTCTGGAAGGAGGTCGCCATCGGCCCCGGCATGAACAGCCCCACCCTGACTCCCGCCGCCTTCAGCTCGCCGTGCAGCCCCTCGCTGAAACCGGCCAGCGCGAATTTTGTCGCGGCGTAGACGCTGTTCTCGGCCAGCGCCACCCGGCTGAACAGCGAGCCGACGTTCAGGATGTAGCCCGCCTCGCTCTCCCTGAGCAGCGGCAGCAGCGCCTTGATGCAGTAGTACGCGCCGAAGAAGTTCACCTCGAAGTGCCTGCGCATCTCCTCGTTGGAGAGCCGCTCCGAGGCCCGGTACGTGCCAAACCCGGCGTTGTTCACCAGGGCGTCGACCCGCCCATACCGCTCCCCGACCAGCTTAGCCATCCGGGCCACGTCGCTTTCCGAGGAAACGTCGCACGGGATGATGAGCGGCATCAGGCCGGTCGTCTCGGCGATCGCTTCTCCCACCTGCCGTAACGGCTCTTCGTGCCGCGCCAGCAAGGCCAGGTGCGGGGTCGATTGGCTCAGGCGCAGCGCGATCGCTTTCCCTAACCCCTTCGACGCGCCGGTGATTACGACTGTCTTGTTTGTCAAATCCATCGCCGCACCCCCTCACGCCGCTTCAGGCCGGGCGGTGCTGGCCCGTTCCCGCTTCTTCTCCGCCTCAACCTGGCTGGCGTAGATCAATACCCCGATCACGCAGCTGATGAAGCCGCAGAAGAACCCGCCTATCGTATGCCCGATCGTATTGTCCAGCGCCGTCGCCGGGAAGGGCAGCAGGAACGCGTTCAGCAGCCCTGAGATGATCCCGCTGATCAGCCCGCCCGCCAGGCCGTTGAAAACCGCCGCGCCGAGTCGTCCTTTCATGATTTCGCTCCTCTTTGAATGGTTTTGGTTTCTCAGGGTTGGAGGTCGTCCAACCACCGCAACCATACAAGAGAACGGGCGGCGTTTCATTGACCTATGTTAATCTTCCTTCAGGATGAAGTAATCCGTTCAATATCCTTTAGAAAAAGATTTGCTTCTACAGGTTCGCGAGCCACTTGGCGCGGATTCGGCTCAGCGATTCGGGCGTGATCCCCAGGTACGAGGCGATGTGATATTGGGCGATGCGCTTCTCAAGGTTGGGGTAGTC
>JARRJX010000396.1:0-7563 GCA_037388645.1 Chloroflexota bacterium | reverse complement strand
CCTGCCGGGTGCTCTGCCCTTCCAGGTGGACGATCTCCGCCTGGGGGACGCAAATGACGCGCCAGCCTGCCTGGTGAATGCGCATCGCCCAGTCGATCTCCTCGCAGTACAGGTGGAAACGCTCGTCGAATAGCCCGGTGTCCTGGATCACTTCCTTGCGCAGCAGAAATGCCGCGCCGAGCGGGTGGTCAACCTCGAACGGCTCACTTCCCTGGTAAAGGCTCCGTGGGTACCTCCCGTTCAGTCGGCTTTCCCGAATCCTAGCTGGAACGGGGAATAAGTCGATGAAAAGCTGCGCCAGCCCAGGGAAAGCGAAAGCGCTGTGCTGGAACGATCCGTCGCCGTAGACCAGACGCGCGCCCGCCAGCCCGGCATCTGACGATTCTATCGCCGAGACGAGCGCGGTCAGCGCGCCGGGAACGACTATCGTGTCGGGGTTCAACAGTAGGACGTAGTCCGGCAGCGCCGCGTCGCTGTCCGGGAAACCCATCGCACGCAGCGCCAGGTTGTTGGCCCGCCCGAAGCCGAGGTTCTCCCCCGGTTCCAACAGCCTGGCCTGGGGGAACTGCTCTCGAACGGCCTGCGCGGTGCCATCCGCCGAGGCGTTGTCGACCAGCCAGACCTGCCCGGCGAACGGGGCGCGCCCCAGGTCGTCGTAGACCGAGCGCAGGCAGTCCAGGACTAACTGGCGGACGTTCCACGTCACGATAATGACCGCCAGGGCCGCTGTCCCCTGCCGTGGATGGTTATTCATAACCAGAGAGGATACCCTGTCCCACCGGTTCTACCAATGGGACAGGGGATGTGATTTTAGACGAAGCGCTGGCGGATTTCCGAGCTGACGTAGTCCAGGATCGCGACCGTGAACGCGATGAACCAGACGGCGATACCGGCAGCGCGGTAGTCCAGCAGCCGGATGTACTGGATGAGGATGAAGCCAATGCCGCCGCCGCCGACCAGGCCGATCACCGTCGACATACGCACGTTGATGTCCCACCGGTAGATCGAGAAGGACACAAACGGGGGGATCATCTGGGGGATGACGGCGTACATGATGGTCTGGAGCGAGGTCGCGCCGGTGGCCTGGATGGCCTCGATTGGCCCGGCATCGATTCCTTCGATGGCTTCGGAGTACAGCTTGCCCAGGGCAGCGATCGAGTGCACGGTCAGGGCGATGATGCCCGCAAAGGGGCCAAGCCCCACCCAGACGACGGCGATCAGTGCCCAGATCAAAGGCTCGATAGAGCGGATGATGTTCAGGACCGTCCGCGTGAGGTAGTAGACTAACAGAGACAGCCACGACCCAGACATCAGGTTCCGTGCAGCCAGGAAGCTGATCGGGATCGAAAAGACGATGCCAAAGGCGGTCGCCATCATGCCCAGGAAGATGGTTTCTACCATGCGCTCGATCGTCAGCATTAGCGGCTCGCTGGGCAGCAGGCCGCCCACTTCGGAGGTTTGGCGGGCGCTTATAAAGTGATGAGCCGCCCTTCTGCGCTGGGCGGGATCAGCCGATAAGGCATCACCACGTCGGTCTCAAAACTCCCCTCCGAATCAGTCATTACGGTGAGGTACTCGCCTTCCTTCCGCACCCGGAACTCCTGGCCGATCGGGTCTTCCCACCCGAGTTGGGTCTCTGTATTGGGCGCGAAACCCCTGCCAATCAGGTGAAGTGTTGTGCCGGGTATCACATCGTTGTTTTCGTCCAGGTCGGAGAGGTCGCCGCAGGTCGGCTCGGCGACGAGGTAGGGCTCGCCGGGAATCTCCTCAGGCGGGGGAGGGGGATTATCGTCGCACGGAGAGAGGATCGGCGCCTCGGCGGAAACGGTCTCCGTTTCGCGCGTGAAGGCCGCTTCCCAGGGCCACAGCACGCGGGACAGCGGGGGTAGCGCGTCGGGCAGCTCGACGACCGCCTTCTCTAGATCGATCTCGCTGATCTGCCAGCCTAACACAAAGAAAACAACCGCAATTAAGATGAATATACCGGTTCCAGGCTGTTTGCCGGGCTGTGCCTGGCGATAGGCGTCCCAGACGTTCAACGCCCACATCAGGACGATCCCGATCAGTACAATCACGATGAACAGTGGCCGGCGCTGCAAGCTCCGGTTGATCATCGCCAGCAGGGTCGGTTCTCGGTGGGCGATGCCGTTCACACGCCAGATGAAGAGCGCGATGATGCTGGCCAGCGAGCCCATGATCAGCAGGCCGCGCCAGACCTGCCGGGTAAGCATCTGCCCGAAGCCGGGGACGACCAGTGAGGCGACTGCGGCGGCAGGCGGTGGGACAAGGCTGGGTTTTTTGTCTCTGTGAACAGTTCGCATTCCCATGGCTAGATCTCCCCTCCAACGCCAACCCTGATCGCCTCTTCGCCGTAGATTTCCTTGAACTCTTCGTCAGTCATGCTCTGGATTTGCTTCTTCGTGCCCCGATAGACGATCTGACCATCCCGCAGCCCAATCACGCTGTTCGCGTAGCGCTGCACGAGGTCGAGGTAGTGCAGGCTGCAAAGGATAGACATTCCCTCTTCCTGATTGAGCGTTTCCAGGTATCCCAGGATGGAATGGGCCAGCACCGGGTCGAGGCTGGCGACCGGCTCGTCGGCCAGTATCATCTCAGGTTGTTGCATCAGGGCGCGGGCAATGCCCACCCGCTGCTGCTGGCCTCCGCTCAGCTCGTCGGCGCGCTTGGTAGCCTGGTTGGAGATGCCCACCCGCTCCAACGCATCCAGGGCCATTTGCCGGTCGGATGGGGAGAAGCGGTAGAAGAGGCTTGACGATTGCGTGTACCCCAGGCGTCCAGAAAGGACGTTCATCAGGACGCTTGAGCGTTTTACCAGGTTGAAATGCTGGAAGATCATCCCGATTTTGCGGCGTATCTGACGCAGCTCAGCGCCTTCGGCAGCGGTAACGTCAATGCCGTTCCAGAGGATCTGTCCCTCGGTGGGATCGATCAGGCGGTTGATGCAGCGTAACAGGGTCGATTTTCCAGAACCACTGAGACCGATGATGACCAGGAACTCGCCTTGTTCGACCTGAAAGCTGACGTCCTTTAAGGCCACTGTCCCATCATCATACACTTTAGTCAGGTTCCTAACCTCAAGCATCCTGCCTCCTGAATTCTACGAGGGGGGGCCAGCGGCCCCCCCTCGGGTACATGATAAGCAGTGAAAGGAAGGCTTATTCCTGCAGGTCTTCGATGCTCATGCCAGAGGCTTGCAGAACCTGCCGGAAGGGATCGTAGAAGTCGTCGCCGTGCTTTTCCAGACCGGTCCAGCTGTATGCGGTATCGAGCGCATCCACCGCAGATCCTGAGGCATCGCCGAGCTGAACTGGACACCGTCATTCGGGATATCGGCGGTCACTTCGATCACCTTGACCACGTCCATCACGTCCGGGCTGTCCTCTTCGATCGTGCTACGGGCGTCGACGTAGGTTGCCCCTGCGTCGCAGTCACCGTTATAGACGGCGGCGACGACGGCGTCGTGGCTGCCCGCGTCAACGATCTCAGCCAGGTCGGTGTCCGGGTTGATTCCGGCGGCGCGCATGGTCAGGTTGGGGATGATCCAGCCGCTGGTCGAGAGCGGGTCAGGACGGCAGAAGGTCTTGCCCGCCAGGTCGGCGATGCTGTTGATCCCGCTGTCAGTACGGGCGATGATCTGGCCGTTGTAGACCGGGCTGCCAAAGCGGACGGCAACCAGAGCAGCCTCAGCGCAGCCGCGGTCGGCGGCGAGCACGTAGGCGAAGGTCGCCAATGAGGCCATGTGCGCCTCTGGCGGGTCGCTGCACATCGCTTCGACGACACCAGCGTACTCGGTCGCGACGTTGGTAATGATAAACAGGCCGGTTTCATCCAGGAGCAGGTCGGCTACTTGTTGCGCACCGGCGGCAACTTGTTCGGTTTCGCCAGAGGGAACGAACGACCAGACGATCGGGTGCTCCTCGGTGCCAAGCTCTGCGGGCTTGCTTGCTGCGCAAGCAGCCAGTGCAAGACTCGCGACGAGCAACAGGGCGATCAATACGAACCACTGATTCTTCTGATTAAGCATCTTAACCCCCTTAGGTTTTCACTCACTGAACAGATCTGAATAGTTGGCAATAAATGTGAAGCTGCCCCTTCTATGGCATCACCCCCTTTCGTATTGGTCTGGCGTAGATAAGTGCTCAGATTCACGCGGCGTAACAGGCTAAACAAACCTGGAAAATATACCTACAAGAAAAAAAGACCATCTCAATCACTTGAGATGGTTTCCCGAACAACACTTAACCAGAGCCACCGGGGCAAATAGCCCTGTGCCATGTCGATCCCAAAGTATGATTCTGGGCCAAAGCATCTTCATCGACTTTTGTAAGGTTGACAAAACCAGGTCGCCAGCCAACAGAACTATCTCAGGATTGTAAGACAGATACCGTAAGCTGAGATACGAGCAGTTATCGTGGACGGCTCTTGAGAACACCCTGGTGCTAGTGATGATGCCTTCTCCCCATGAGTCGCGCTTATCATACTCGAATTGCAGGCATCAAGCAAGATGCATGCCGGATTCAGTCAGCCGATTCGGCCTGATCGACGATCTCGATCCAGTGGGGATCGACCCGGTTGTTGTTGGCTGTGATCCCCACGTCCTCGTGGATCAGCCCTGCCCAGAACTGCTGCGGATTCCGCGACTCGACGATGTTCGTCAGCCGAACCCCCCCGGTGATGACCGCGCGCTGGCCGGGCATCAGGTAGTAATGGGTCTGCCCGTTGCTTTCGATAGGCGTTAAATCCTGCTGGGCACCCACTGCCCAGCGCCAGGGGTAGTCCGTTAGGCAGGTGTCACAGTGAATACCCACCCGCCATGCTCCATGGAAATTGGTTGCCGGCTTGTTCGAAGATGTAATCCAGGTTTGCCACATAAAGTGGGATGCCGCCGTTGGCGATGGTCAACTGCCCACTGCGGCTCACTCGCTGGCCTTCGTCGTCGGATGCCTCCACGCGGACGGTATAGGTGCCGTTGGACGGCGGGTCACGCCCCAGGTCGACTCCTCCATCATATTCAAAGCTGTGGCGGCCTGCTTCGCCGGGGGCGTCCGTCTCCTGGACTTCCGGGACGAAAATCTGCTCGCCCTCTTCGCTGAGCAGGTAAACCAGGAGCGTGGCAGGCTTGGAGACGTAGACGTTGATCCAGGTTCGGTCGTTGAGGCCGTCCTGGTTGGGGGTGAAAACCTCCGGTGAGATGGTGAACTCCCACAGGTCGGGCAGTGCTGGGTCGCCGCCCTCGACGTTCAGCGTGCCGCTTGCCTGGTCAGTCCGCCCGCTCGCCCGGTCGACCGCCTCGATCACCCAGGTGTACTCCCCATCGGGGAGCAGCCGCTCCAGCACCTCGCCTTGAATCGATTCGCCCTCTCGGACAAAACCCTCGACAATGCCGCTGAACAAGACCTCGTAGCGGCCAGGGGGGCGAATCTGGTCCTTTCGGAAGGTGTACCGGTCGCCTGCGCCGTCCTCGAAGAAGATCGATACCGTGGCTTCCCGGCGGATGCGGTAGCGGATCAGGGTGGCGTCTGTCTCACCGTCGGCGTTAGGCGTGATCGTGGACAGCCCGATCTCGGCCTCGGCGATCAATGACCTGGTTGGCCGATTGACCACGTAGGCTGCTGCCAGGATAAGAACCAGCACCAGAACGGTGGTCAGGATGGTGATTGAACGAGGAATGCGCACATCTCACTCCAATTCCCGGCCCGCGCCCGGCGGGCGATGTGCCGGAGTCTAACCGAATAACGGAGGGGCGACAACGATCAGTTTTGCGGGGAAGGGGCCGGGTGTGGCACGGTGTTCTCGACGGATAGGTGACCTATCAGCACGCTGTCGCCCCCACCGTCAACCGGCAGCCGCTCCAGCGTGGAGGGGTTATATAAGCCCACGACGATGTCGAGCTGTTCTCCCTCCAATTCGGCAGGTAGGATGACCGCGTGCCGGTCAAGCACTTCCTGCTCAGGAAGCCAGGCCGTGGTTGGCTTCAGCCCGTTGACCGGCTGGCTGTCCTGCTGGGCGACCGGGGCGGGGTGTCCAGGCTCGATGAGATGCACGAACACCGTGTAAGAAGTGTCAGGCGTGGTGTGTGCCTGCCAGGTGAGGGCCAGCGACGCCGGGTCGCCGGGGTGCGCCGTGACGCTGCTGTCGACCGGCGCGTAGCATAATTCGATAGCTCCGTCCGCAAATGACGAGCAGGAGGTGGGCAGGCCGGGGTTGATGACGGTTGATGGATGGAGGAACAGACTGAGCTGGCTTTCCCCATACCACGTCCCGCCCGGCGTGGCTGCGTTCTCCAACAGCCACAGCCCGACGTCGTTATCCGGCGAATCCGCGCTGATCCGGTAGGTCAGCAGCCAGACCCGTTTATGCAGGTCGAGAATGGCTTGCAGCGATTCGGATAGTGTCCCTGGTGGGAAGAAAGTAGCGTAGTAGGCTGGCTGGCGATCCGCCGGGAGGTAGGCCGAGAGCATGCCTGGCTGCCACGAATAGCTGTATAGAACGGCGTCATCCGGGGTGATCTGGCGGGCGAGGTCATCTGCCAGCGGCCTTAAATCCGGCTGTGGGTCGGGCTGCCGGTACTGCGCTGCCAGGATACCCCCGATCAGGAGCAGCGCTGCTCCTGAGAGTGCTGCAACCGGGAGGCGGGCGATGCTGGGTCGTGATTGGAGAGCCTGGCGGGCGGCTGCCCAGCCGCATCCGGCTAACAGCGCCAGGGACGGGACGACGAACAACAGGAAGCGGGGCCAGAAGAAGGTGATCGCCATTTTGGCGGCGAACCCTAGCACGAGCGGCACCACGAGCCAGCTCAGGAGCAGCCACCGGGCACGCGGCTTCAACCGGCGGCTGAATGAGCCGACGAGCGCCAGCCCGACGAGCAGGAAGGCCAGCGCAACACGTATCCAGGGCGGCCCAACCGGCCCGGAGGCGAACTCGACGAACGCCGAGAGCAGATAATCGACGACGTGTGCGGCGGACAGGGTAATGGTGGTGTATCCCACCGCCGCCTCGCGCGTACCCTGTGCAGCGCTCCCCATCGTGGGCAGAATCCAGGGAAGCCATATCAAACCGGCGGCAAGCTGCCCGCCAAACCAGATCGCATAATGCGGCCATGGCGCAGGAGCGGAGTCTGGTGCCCTGGCATTCTTTATAAAATGGCTTGCTGTCCATAAGGCGCTTGCAGCGAAGAACAGCCCTGAGATGTAATGCGCGCCAAAGGCGAGGGCGGTTGCTAGGGTAATCACGATCCCGGCAAGAGCCAGAAACGGCCCGGATAGCTTGCGGCGTTGATCCGTGCTCGGCGCGCGGAACAGGATGAGCCAGACCACAACCAGCAAGAGAATCAACGCCTGGACGAAGACGTAGCCTTTGGCTTCGCGGCTGTAGTAGACCTGGATAGGCGCAGCAGCCATCAGTGTCCCCCCTATGATGGCCGCCGTTTTCCCTACCTGAAGCCGTCGCCCGATGTGATAAGCCAGGGCGACGCCGATCGTTCCCAGCCAGACGCTAAAATAACGAGCAGTGAATGCCGACACGCCGACCAGCCGACTCCAC
>JARRJX010000395.1:0-3329 GCA_037388645.1 Chloroflexota bacterium | reverse complement strand
GCGAGCGCACGGCCGGCAACAGGACGCGAGCAGGCGGTGGCGCGACGGGGCATGGACGGCTCCTTTTCGGAGCCGGCAAATGCAAGCCGGGTGCCACGATGGACGCCCGGTGCGGCCGCTCGGGACGCCCCCAAGTTCTTGCCCCGCCTCACCCTATGCCGGGCGGCCGGCGCCTGCTAGACTCGCCGGGCCATGAACGCAGCCAATCTCCGCATCCAGCCGGTCGACATCACCAAGCACGGCAACGAATCGCTCGAGGGCCGCTGGGCCGACGGGCCCACGAGACGCTATCCCCTGCGCGAGCTGCGCCGGGTCTGCCCGTGCGCCGACTGCCGCAAGCGGCGCGAGGAAGTGGCCGAGCAGACCGGCCCGTTCCGCGTGCTGCGCGGACGCGAGCCATCGACCGTGCCGGCGAAGCTCGAGCAGACCGGCAACTACGCGATCAGCATCACCTGGAGCGACCGGCACCACTCGATCTTCGCCTTCGATGGGCTCCGCGCAGTCTGTCCGTGCGCGGAATGCGAGCGCGAGCGGAGCGGTGAATAGCGACGCTGCCGCCTACGTCCCGCTGATCCTCGCTGCGGGAGCCGGCCGGCGCATCGGCCGGCCGAAAGCGCTTCTCGATCTCGATGGCCGCTCGGCGCTCGCGCTCTGTCTCGAGGCGTGCCGGCTGGCGGCGAAGCGCGTGCCGCTCGCGCCGCCGGTCGTGGTGCTCGGCCACGGGGCCGGCGAGGTGCTTGCCTCATGGCCGCGCACTGCGATCGGCCCCGGGTTCGCCCACCCGGTGCACAATCCGGATCCCGATCGTGGGCGCACGAGCTCGCTCCAGGCGGGCCTCGCCCATGTCTCCCCGGCCGCCCCCGGCATCCTGGTATTCCCGGTCGACCAGCCGCTCGTCACTTCTGACGACATCGTGGCGCTCGTGCGCGCGGCCGATGCCCACCCCGACGCGCTCGTCGTCCTCCCGAGCTACGGTGGTCACGCCGGCCATCCCGCACTTGTCCGCACCGCCCTCCGCCCGCCGATCCTCGCCCTCGGCCCCGACCAGCCGCTCCGTGACCTCCTGCGCGCACATCGAACGCGCACCATATATGTGGAGCGCCCCGACCCGGGCGTGATCATGGATATCGACGAGCCGGCGGATCTCGAGGCGGCGATCGGGATGCTACGAAGGCGGCGGGACAAGACAGAACCCCGACCACCGCAAACATTGTCGTGACCCGCCGCCGGTAGCGTCGAGTCCTGGCGCGGGCGCCACAGGGATCCGGGGTAGCTGTTGCCGGAGGCTTTCGCCATGTTCCGGTGCCTCACTCCGTCCCATAGTCCCGTTTCCAGGACCCGCCACCTCGAACCCAGCGTGCGGTTTTCCCGCACTGGGCTCTCCTGCCGGCTTCATGCCAAGGGTTATGGGACCTATTGTGCTGGGAGCGCTGCTCGGCGGTCGGATCTCCAGCTCACTCGATAGCCGTCAAACAGCCCGAGCTCCTGGTAGATGAACACCGAACTCCACCTCTTCCAGCCAAAGCCCTTGCGTTGCCGGGCACGCATCAGATGCCGGCGCACCTTCTTCTCGACCCAGTAGCGAATACGAGCGAAACACTTGGTCGAGTTGCCGACGGCGAAGTAGGTCACCCAGCCACGCAGGATCGGGTTGATCCGTCGAAGGACTTCCCGAATGGGCTGGGATCGGAACCTGCGGAAGATCGGTTTGAGCTTACGCATGAGTTGCGTCCGCTTGGCAGTCTTCGGGGTACGCAGTGGATACCACTTGCCCCGCCGGCTGCGTTCGCGTCGAAAGTCAAACCCAAGGAATCCGAAGGTCTCCTTCCTATTCGCCAAGTCCACGACTCGACTTTTCTCCTCGTTGATCGCCACTTGGAGCTTGGCCAGTTCCTCCAGGAGCCGTTGCTGAACCTTCCGCAGCAGTCCCGCACATCCAGGATCGCCATCCACGAGGATGACGAGATCATCGGCGAAGCGTGCGTAGGCGAGGTGGGTGCGTCTCCCGCGGCATGTGACCTTGATCGCCCTCTCCAGCATCTCATCGACCTCGTTGAGGTAAATGTTGCTGAGGAGAGGTGAGATCACACCTCCCTGGGGGACGCCTTTCGTCCCCGCCGCCTTCACGACCAGCTTGAGCAAGTGCATCACCGCATCATCATTGACGCGTCGGGAGACCTTCTCGAACAAGAGGTGATGTCGCACGTTGTCGAAGAAGGCTCTCAGATCGACGTCGATGACCCGGGTCTTGCCCTGCAGGATCGCCAGGCTCACATGCTCCACTGCCTGGTGAGCGGATCGCTGGGGTCGGTATCCATACGATCCCGGTTGGAAGTCGGCCTCGAAGATCGGCTCCAGGATGAGTTTCAGGGCTCCCTGGACCACACGATCCCGGATCGAGGGGATCTGAAGCACCCGGACCTTGCCGTTGCCCTTCGGGATCTCCTTTCTCCGGTTCCGGATGGGCCGATACCTGCGCGTGATCAGCTCGTCCCGTATCTGCTCGAGGTACCTGTCGACACCCCTTGCCTCGATGGCAGCAAACGTCACCCCGTCGATTCCCGGGGCGCCGTCGTTCTGCTTCGCCAGCTGGTAGGCCTCGCGAAGCGTCTCCATCTTGCATACGTGGACGTACAGCCCCCAGAAACGCCAGAGCGGCTCGGCCTTCGCCTTGGCATATATCTTCCGCCTCAAGTCTTGCAGGCTGATGGGCGCCTTTGTCATCTCGCCCCTGCCTCCTGTCTTGTTGGAAGCGTTGCCGGCAGAAGGGCCCCTTTGCTCCACGGGCATTACCCCGCTTCCTCGCTCATACGGGCCCATCCGCCGCCCTCTCGCCTTCGGCCGATTTCCCGGGAGCTCCGGTTATACGACCTACCTTGCTACCGTCGATTTCGCGACGGGGCGAGGAGGGTTTCTCCAGTCGCGTTGTGTCTCCTTGTCACCGTGCCATCGCTACCACCCCGCCGGAGTGGGCCATCGCTTCAGCCAGCGTGCGGTGGTCCATGCTGCCTTCGCCCATGTTTGGAGGGCTCGGCCTCCGGATCTGCGACTCTCGAGGCCACCTTTGCGTTCACTTTCGTTACGGCCCGGTGACTCGCTCACCATCCCGAAGATGGCTTTGTCGATGGGCTTCAGAGACTTGGTTTCCCTCCTCTCCGCCATCCATGCTACAGGGCTTCTGGCTTCTGCCCTGGCGGGACTGACTCCCGCTGAAGACACCCGCTTTCTCTGGTCACACCAAACGTTGTCGCCTCTGGCCCCGGCACGCCATCTCCACCACGAGAGTCTTCGCGTGCTCGGCAGGCAAGAGGCCACCCGCAATAGCCGTT
>JARRJX010000394.1:0-3329 GCA_037388645.1 Chloroflexota bacterium | reverse complement strand
CTCTGTGTTTGCTGAGGCCTTGTTATCAGAATTGAGTTTTTAATCAGCTTCTAGATAGAATTGGTCGGAACTTGTACCCGTAGACGATGATGCCTTCCTCACCGTCGGTGCGCAGCTTGCGGGTGACCATCTCAACACGCATCCCGATCTCCGGCTCGCCGCCCAGGTCGGTAAGCTGGGCGGTCACCAGCGGACCCTCGTCCAGCTCGACCAGCGCGAGGTGATAAGGGGCCTGCTCGGCGAAGCCCTCCGGCGCGCTCAGCACGGTGGTGTAGCTGTAAACCGTGCCCTTGCCGGAGAAGGTGACCGTCTCGCCGACCGCCCCCGCCGCTTCCAGAAAGCGGACTCTGCTTTTTGAATCCATGCTTTTATTAACGTACGTCGATAGAAAGCACTACCGCTCGGCTGGCTCGAAAGCCGGTTCAGCCTTGCGGTGGCCGTTGCGTCGCTCAAAGACGTAGGCTTCGGCAGCGTCGAACTCGCCCGGCGAGCGACGCCCAAAGGTATACCTGCCGGTGACCGGATCGTAGGTCCCTTGCAGGTTGTAACGCTCGTTTTTCATTCTCCAGTGACGTGGTACTTCCATTGACAGTATACCTCCTCAATTCGCTGCCACCATTATGGCCGTTCGTGACTTTCAGAACCTACCAGTCCTGCCCGCCTCACCTGTCAAAAACTCTCAGGCGGCCCGATCGACGCCTACCCCGCCCGTCAGGCACGTTCCAGGATGTGGGTGACCGCCGTGCCGCCCAGGCCGCCGACGTTCTGCGCCATGCCGATCCGGACGTCCTCTACTTGGTTACGTCCCGCCTCCCCCCGGAGTTGCAGTGTCAGCTCGACCACCTGGTAGAGGCCGGTCGCGCCGCCCGCGTGCCCGCGCGCCTTCAGCCCGCCAAAGGTGGCGATGGGAAGCTGGCCCGCCAGCCCGATCTCCCCCTCGACGGCGGGCCGGGTGCCCTCCCCGCGCCGGGCAAAACCACACGCCTCCAGCGCCAGGACGGCCATGATCGTATAGGAATCGTGCAGCTCGAAGACGTCGACATCACTTGGTGCGATCCCAGCCTGCTCGTACGCCCGCCCGGCGGAGAGATTCGCCGCCGCTAGGAAGAGCGGGTCGGGCCGGTCTTGCACCGCCAGCGTGTCGGTCGCTACCGCCGAGGCGGCGATCCGCAGCGGCGGGGAGGCGCTCTCCACCGCCCGCCCGGCTGCGGCCAGCACGACGGCAGCCGCGCCGTCGCCCTCCGGGGCGGCGTCGAACAGGCTGACCGGCGGGGCCACGGCGGGCGCAGCGGCAAACGCACCCGGCCTGAGCGTGTTGTGGAACATCGCGTTCGGGTTGCTCGCCGCGTTGGCGTGGGCGTTCTCGCTGAACCCGGCGAAAGCCTCTAATTCGACGCCGTATTCGTGCATATAACGCCGCATCAGCAGCGCGGCCAGCGCGGTGAGCGTCGCGCCGTGTGTGCCCTCATACTCGGCGTCCAGCCCGGCGACCAGCGCCGCCAGGCGCGCATTCCCCACCACGTCGGTGAACTTCTCCACACCCAACACCAGGGCAGTCTCGACTGCGCCGCTTGCCACGGCGATATACCCCTGGCGCAGGGCCAGCCCGCCGGAGGCGTCGGACGCCTCGGCGCGCGCCGCCTCGATCCCGCGCAGGCCAATCTGATCCGAGATCAGCGCGCCCAGGTGCTCCTGGTGCGAAAGCTCACCGGCCAGCATGTTGCCGACGAACAGCGCGTCGACCCGGCTTATCCCCGCGTCGAGGAAGGCCGCCTCGACCGCCTCACGGGCCAGGTCGCTCAGCGAGCGATCCCAGTGTTCTCCAACCGGCGTCTGGCCGATCCCGATGATGTTTACCTCACGCATCGGCCCCTACCTCATCTGCAGCTTGCCCCGGTAGCGGGCGTAAGTTGCGTAATCGATCACTTCGCGGCGGGCGATGTACGCCTGGGTGGTCGGGGCGCGCCCCTGGCGCTCCGTGACCCGGTCGGTGATCCGCAGCGCCATCGCGTCCGAGCCTGCCCCGGAGCCGTAGGAGACCATCAGCACCCGGCTGCCGGGCTGGGCGATGTCGAGCACCGCTGTCAGGCCAAGCAGCGACGACCCGGCGTAGACGTTGCCCACCACACCCACCAGCAGCCCGGTTTCTATCTGCGCCTTGCCAAAGCCCAGCATCTTGGCCGCCCGTGTGGGGACCTTGACGTTGGGCTGGTGAAAGACTGCGTAGTCGAAATCGCCCGGCTCCGCGCCCAATTCCTCCATGAGCGCCGTGGCAGCCGAGGTCACGTGATGGAAATAGGCCGGCTCCCCGGTGAAGCGGTCGCCGTGCGAGGGATAAGTCTCGTGCGGTCGCCGCCAGAAATCAGGCGTGTCGGTCACGTACGAATACGTCCCCTCGAAGACGGCCAGGCTGTTCTCGGCGGGGCCGATCAGGTAGGCGGCTCCCCCGGCTGCGGCGGTGTATTCCAGCGCGTCGCCGGGACGGCCCTGGGCGGTGTCCATCCCGATGCTCAGCGCGTAGGCGGCCATGCCGCTGCCCACCAGCCCGATCGCGGCTTGCATCGCCTCGCTGCCTGCCTTGCAGGCGAACTCCCAGTCGCCCGCCAGGATGTGCGGCGCGGCCCCGATCGCCTCCCCGACGATCGTCGAGGTGGGCTTGACGGCGTAGGGGTGCGACTCGCTGCCCACCCACACCGCGCGAATCTGGGAGGGTGCGATCTGGGCGCGGGCCAGCGCGTTGCGCGCCGCCTCAATCGACATCGTCGCCACGTCCTCGTCAAGGCCGGGAACCGCCTTTTCCGTGATCGGCGCGCCGCCCTGGCCGCCCGTCCACACCCGCGATATCTCCGAGGCAGGCAGCCGGTAGCGCGGGACATACGCGCCGTAGCCGACGATCCCCACGTCGGCGCTGGGCTTAAGCAGCCGCCCACTTTCGGTGGTGTGGCCGCCGTTGTTTCCAGGTGTCGTCATTTATCGGTCCCTCACTCCACTGTCGCTATTCATCCAGCACGCTCCGCGCGAAGTCGACGTTGATCGCCCCGGCCTCCAGCATCCGCTCGACCACGCGCTCGATCTGCTCGCCCGCCGCGCCCGCCGCAATCGCAATCTGCCGGGCGTGCAGGCTCATGTGCCCGCGCTGGATGCCTTCCGTCGCCAGGGCGCGTAATGCAGCGAGATTTTGCGCCAGCCCGACCGAGACGATGATCTCGGCCAGCTCGCGCGCCGATTGGATGCCCAGGATTTTCAGCGCGATCTGCGCCGCCGGGTGAGAGCGGGTCGTCCCCCCCACGATCCCGACCACCATCGGCATCTCGATCCGGCCTACCAGG
>JARRJX010000393.1:0-5382 GCA_037388645.1 Chloroflexota bacterium | reverse complement strand
CCCGGTGGACGGCGCGTCCTACCAGGTCAAGATGATGTACGGGGCGGAGGGGCGCTGGCTGTATCACCTGACCTACACGCCGGAGGCGCACCGGGGGGTGGTGCTCTTCACCTTTTACCTGGCGCTCGGCCACCTGGCCCGGCTGCTCAACGTGCCCGCGATCCTGGTCTTCCACACCGCCCGGTTGGTGGGCACGATGCTGATGTTCATCGCCCTGTACCTGTTCATCGCGGGCTGGGTGGAGGACGTCCGTCAGCGGCGGGTGACCTGGGCGCTGAGCGTCTTGGGCGCGGGCTTCGGCTGGCTCGCCCTGCTGTTCGACTATTACACGCCTGACCTGTTGATGATCCCGGAGGCATTCCCCTTGCAGGCTGCCTACGCCAACCCGCACTTCCCGCTGGCGATCGCGGCGGGGCTGTGGGTGGCGCACGCGCTGGCCGAGGTTACAATCCGCGAGCGGGGGACGTGGCCCGGCCTGGAAGGGCGCGCGATCGGGCTGGTGCTCTGCTCGCTGTTCCTGGTGAGCACTGCCCCCTTCATCCTGGTGCCGATCGGGATCGGATTCGGGGTGGTCTGCGCGCTGCGGTGGTGGCGTGAGAAGCGCTTCCCGCTGCGCGCGGTAAGCTGGGGGGCGATCGTCGTCGCCGCCGGCGCGCCCCCTGCTGCCTACAACGCCTGGGCGATCTCGGCGGCAAACCCGGCCTTCCACGCCTGGAACGCGCAAAACCTGACGCCCTCCCCACCGTTCTGGGATTACCTGATCGCGTTCGCACCGCTGCTGATCCTGGCCGGGCTGGGTTTGTATGCCCGCCGCCGCTCGCTTGAGGAGCAGGACGTGCTGCTGATCGGCTGGCTGGTAGGCGGGATCATCCTGCTTTATGCCCCGCTGGGCTTGCAGCGCCGCTTCTCGATGGGGCTGATCGTCCCGCTCGCCATCTTCGCCGGGTGGGGGCTGTTCGATGCGCTGGGGCCGTGGCTGGGGGAGCGCTGGCGGACGCGGGCAGCGGTGCTGGCCTTCGCCAGCTTCCTGCCTACCACCATGTTGGCGATCGTGCTGCCCGTGCTGGCGGTCGGCGCGACGGGGGCGGGGCATTACAGCATCGACCGGGACGAAGCCGAGGCGCTCGAGTGGCTCTCCGACGACGCCCGGCCCAACAGCCTGGTGCTGGCCTCGCCCAGCTTCAGCCTGTTCGTCCCGCTCTACGGGCAGCGGGTGGTCTACGCCCACCCCTATGAGACGCTCGACGCCGAGACGCGCGAGCAGGCGGTGCTGGATTATTATGAGGGTGTGGACTGTCAGGCCGTAATGGCGGACGATGTTGACTACATTGTGGTGGGCGAGCGGGAGCGGGAGCTGGCGGAAGGGGGGGATAGCTGCCCGGCGGCGGGTAAAGTCGTCTTCCACTCGGCAGATGAAGAGATAGCCGTCTATGACGTTCGCGCCGAATGAGAAACGACGCCTGGCAGACGTTCTCCCCTGGCTGGCGGTCGCCAGCCTGATCGCGTTTGTCATATTCGCGGTCCCGCCCGGCACGCTGCCCTTCCCGCCCGGCGCGGCCTATTCGGACGCGGCGATTGCCCACTGGCCGAGCGCCTATTTTCTGCGCCACAGCGTGTGGGCGGAGGGGCGCTGGCCGTTCTGGAATCCGCACCGGATGCTGGGCGTGCCGTTTGCCGCCAACCCGCTCAACAAGGTCTGGTATCCGCCGCAGTGGCTGGTCTTGATCCTGCCCCCGACACCCCTCCTCAACCTGCTGATCTACGCCCACCTGGCCTGGCTGGGGCTGGGCATGGCCGCCTGGGCGCGCGATGAAGGATTGCATCCTACCGCGGCGGCTTTTGCGATCCTGGCCTGGGGGCTGAACCCCAAGCTGATCGCCCACCTGGGGGCGGGCCACCTGGATATCGCCTACGCGCTGGCCTGGGTGCCCTGGCTGCTGTGGGCGGCGGGGCGTCTCGCCAAAAACCCCACCTGGAAGCGCAGCATCCTGTTTGGAGCAGCGGCGGCCCTGCTGGCCCTGGCCGACCTGCGCATCACATTCTACATACTGCCGGTGGCGGCGGCGTATGGCGTGCTGAAGGCGGCCCAGATTCCAGGTGATGCGCGTCATTCGGATGCGATTCCGCTGTGGGCGGCGTGGGGAGGGAGCGCGGCGCTTTTCTTTTTGCTGACCGCCGTGCAGGTCGTGCCGCTGGCCGCGATTGGCCCCTCGCTGACCCGTGCGCTGATCACCCCCCAGGACGCGGCGGCCTATTCGCTGCCTGCCAGCTACCTGGCCGGGCTGGTCTTCCCCGACGTGGGCGGCTTCCACGAATACATGACTCACCTGGGGCTGCCGGTGATCGCCGCCGCGCCGCTGACTCTCTTCCGGCGGGAGGGCTGGCCGGAGAAAGCCTTCTGGTGGGCGGTTGGAATTATTGGGGCGCTGTGGGCGCTGGGGGAGAACGGCCCGCTCTTTGGCCCGGCGCTGCGCCTGATCCCCGCCGTGAGCTGGTTCCGCGTGCCGTCGCGAGCGTGGCTCGTCACCGCGCTGGCGCTGGCGATATTGGGCGCACGCGGGCTGGACGCACTGCTGCGCGGGCATTCGGGGGTATTCCAGCGGCTGTACGGCGCATTGATCGGGCTGGCGGGATTGGTCTGGTTGATCGGGATCGGCTGGGCGGCGCGGATCGGGCTGGTCACAGGGGAATTGAGCGTCCCGGTTGGTGTGGGGTGTGTGCTGGGGATCACAGGGGCCGGGCTGTGGCTGGCTGCCGACGGGCTTGGTGCGGCGGTCAAGACGCTGCCCGAAGCGACCGTGGAACGACTGATCCAGACCGGCGGGCTGATCGCCGCCGCGGCGCTGCTCGTGTCGCTGGCGCTCGTCGACCGCACGCTGATCGAAGCGCGTTCGCTGGCTGTTATCACGGCGGAGGACGATCTGATCCTCGACGCCCTGGGTCCGGAGCCGGGGCTGGTCTACTCGCCCAGCTTCGACCTGATCGGGCTTGCCGCCGCGCGGGCCGGGATCGACACGCTGGGCGGCGTCGACCCGTTCCAGCTTCGGACGCAGGCGGAAGCGATCGCCGAGGCGGCGGGCCTCGAATTGACGGCCTACAGTGTGACCGCACCGCCCCTGCCGCTTGACAGCCCCGACCCGATCGTGGCGCGCTTCCCGCTGGCCGGTGAGCGGCTCGAATTGCATGAGCGGATCGGAGACGATATTTACATCTACCGGTTGGAGGGCGCTGCCGAGTATCAGGAGACGGCGGGCGGGGCGAGCGCCGCCGACCTGCTCGGCCTGGGCATCAGCGGGGTTACACTGTTGGGGTTGGCCGCCTGGGCGTTCCGTCGGTGGCTAGGAGCGCGGGCTGATGGCTAACCGGGAAACAAATTCAAATTCGCCTGATCGGGTGGTAGGGGCGAGATATATCTTGCCCCTACATGATACGAATTCCCGTTGGGTCCTTCATAAAGTCTCGCGGCGGGAGTGGCTGTGGGTGGCGGCGGTCGGCGCGCTGATCATGCTGGCGACCAGCGTTCCATATATCATCGGTATGGTGAGTGAAACGGCGGATATGCGGTTCGGTGGGTTCCTGTTTGGCGTGTACGACATCAACTCGTACGTCGCCAAGATGCGCTATGGGGCTTATGACGGCTGGCTGCTGCGGCTGGTCTACACGCATGAAGCGCACCAGGGCGGGTTCGTCTACACCTACTACCTTGCGCTGGGCAAGCTAGCCGCGCTGCTCAGCGGCGGCGGGCCGCGTCTCTCGACCAGCATCCTGATCGCTGCCTACCACGCCGCCCGGATCGTCTGTGGGCTGCTGCTGCTGGGGGTGATGTACCGCTTCATGGCCGAGTTCCTGGATCGGGCCGCGGGGCGGCGGCTGGCCTGGATCATCGCCGCGATCATGGGCGGGCTGGGCTGGACCCTGTTCCTGGTGACGGCCATCGACCCCACCTTCAAGAGCCAGTTCAACCTGGAGGCGAACGCCTTCGCCACCACGCCGATCGAGCTGTACCTGCCGGAGAGCGCCACCTTTCTGATCCTGTATGGCTTCCCGCACCTGGCCTTCGCCCGCGCGCTGCTGCTGACGGGCTGGCTGCTCTTTTTCGGCGCGCGAGAGAGGAAAAGCTGGAAGCTGGCGCTGGCGGCGGGGCTGGCCTGGCTGGGGATGGGCCTGATCGTGCCGTTCTACGGCGCGCTGCTCGGCGTGCAGATCGGCGCGTGGCTGGTGGGGTTGTGGATCGTGGAGAAGCGGCTCCCGGTCGAGGCGTTTTTCCACGCTGTTCTGGCAGGTGTGCCACCGGGGGCGGTCGTGCTGTACAACGCCTGGCTGTTCACGGCCAACCCGGTGTTCGCCGGGTGGGGGGCGCAGAACGTGCTGAACGCGCCGCCACCGCTCGACCTGCTGCTGGCCTACATCGCGCTGATCGGGCTGAGCATCCCGGCACTGGTTGGGCTGTTCCAAGAGGGGCTAACGGAGAAAACGCTTCTGCTGGTCGTCTGGCCGCTGGTCGCGGCGCTGATGGTGTACCTGCCGACCAATGTCCAGCGCCGCCTGCTTGAGGGGGTGATCGTGCCGCTGAGCATATTGGCCGCGATGGGGGTTGGAAAGCTAGTCGGCGGGGAGGCGAGCCGGATCAAGCGCCTGTTGGTGGGCGGGCTGCTCGCCCTGCTGCTGCCCTCGACCGCGATCCTGCTGGGTGGGGGGGCGATCGCCGCCAGTAATCCCGCGCCGCCGATCTTCCACCCCACCGACGAGCTGGCCGCGCTCGATTGGCTGCGGCGCGAGGCCCTGATCGGGGGGCTGGTGTTCTCCACGTTTGAATCGGGCAACGACATCCCAATGTACGCCGGGGTGCGGGTGTATGCCGGGCACAGCGTCGAGACGAACGACTTCGCCGAGAAAAGCGAGGTGGCATTGGGTTTTTATGAGGATGGCCTGACGGACGGCGCGCGGCGTGACCTATTGGAGGAGGTGGGGGCCGAGTACCTGTGGATCGGCCCGCCGGAGCGGGAGGCGATGTGTGATACGACCGGCTGCTTTGACCCGGCCCGCCTGGGGCTGGTCGAGGTGTATCGCCAGGGTGAGTACATGATCTACAAGGTGGGCGAGTGAACGTGGGGGCGATCCGGCGCAAAGCCCCAGTGGCGATCCTGCTGGGGGCCGTCCTGGTCTACTTCCACCGGCTGCTGCTGGGGAAGGTGATCTTCTGGGGTGTGCCGCTCTTACAGTTTTACCCCTGGCAGAAGATGGCGTTCGATGCCCTGCGGTCGGGCGCACTGCCGCTGTGGAATCCACTGTTAGGCAACGGTGCACCGCTGCTCGCCAACTACCAGACGGCGGTCTTTTACCCGCCCAACTGGCTCCACCTGTTCGTACCCGCCGAATACG
>JARRJX010000392.1:0-3340 GCA_037388645.1 Chloroflexota bacterium | reverse complement strand
GCTGCCCGGAGTCGTGGATCAGGAAACCGCAAATCTCCGCGCCCACCAGTTCGGCGATGCGCCGGGTAAGCTGGTCGTAAAGCTCTTCCAGGTTGGTGAACGCCCCCAGCGTCTGCACGATCTGCTGTAAGCCCTGAAGCTCGGCGACCCGGCTCTGTTCCTCGTCGTACAGGCGGGTGCTCTCCACGATGATCGCCGCCTGGTCGGCGTAGGTTTGCAGCAGCCGGGTGACCTCGAAGGTGAACGGACTCTCGTCCAGCTTGTTGCCGACCTGGAGCACGCCGATCCGCGACTCGCCGACCGACATCGTCGCCAGCGCGGTCGAGTGCAGGCCCGCCAGCTCGACTAACTGCGCCAGGCCAAGTTCCTTGATGAGGTCTTCGCTGGCGATGTCGTTGGAGAACCAGAAGGGCACGTCCTCCCACAGGCCGCGCGCCGGGCTGCCCTTCGCCAGCGAGATTGAGTACTCGGCGGTGATCGTGTCGAGCACGCCATGCATCGGCCTCTGGGCGACGAGCCGCTCGGACTCGCAGTCGTAGAGCAGCACGCCGCACATCTCCGCGCCCATCAGCTCGGCGATGTGCTGCCCCAGGCTGGCAAATAACTGGGGCGGGTCGCCCAGCGTGCCGATCGCGGAGGCGATCTTTTGCAGGCCGGATAACTCGGCGACGCGCGCCGCCTGCTCGCGGTACTGGCGCGCGTTCTCGATGGCGACGGCGGCCTGGTCGCCGATCATCGCCAGGACGGTCACGTCGTCTTCATTGAAGCTGTTGGGTTGGGTGGCGAACAGGTTCAGGGTGCCGACCACGCGGCTCCGGATCGCCAGCGGGACGGCCATAAAGCTGCCCTGGGGGCGGCTCCCGTTGAGCGGCTCGGCGGAGGCGGTCAGGTCGGCGGCCATGTCGGCGACGAGCAGCGGCTCGCGCGTGTTGGCGACCCACCCCGGATACCCCTCGACCAGGCGGTAGGCGTTTTCCGCCGCCTCGAACCCGGCCAGGCTCAGGGCCGGGCCGTCGTGGGCGGCGACTATCAGCAGGCCCTTGTCGACGTCGAGCAGGCAGACCTCGACGACGTCGCAGGGCAGGACGCGCCGGACGCCCTGCACGGTCGCCTGGACGGTGGAGTCGAGGTCGAGGCTGGCGTTGATCGTCTGGCCGACCTCGCTCAGCACCTTGAAGGCAACCGGCGAGCTGCGCTCTTCCCGCGTCAGCGGCGGGGGAAGCGTCTCCTCGCGCAGGACGACGACCAGCTGGGCCGCCTCGCCGACGGCCACCTGGTGCGAGACGGCGTCCACTTTTCGCTCGTTGACGGCAAAAGTCGCCCGCCCTTCGGCGGCGAACAGCTCTAAAAAGGACTCGGCGGGCCTGACCTTCTGGGCCAGCGACCATAGGTCGGGGTCGCCACCGTCGATGCCAAACCAGTCGCGCACGATATCGTTGGCGAACACGATCCGGCCACCCAGGTGGGCGACCAGCACGCCGTCGTTGATCGAGGCCAGGTTGACCGGGATGATAGGGGCATCGCCGCCGGTGTGGCGCTGGCGGCTGCTAACCGCCCGTGCGGCGGTCAGCGCCGCGCCAATCACCAGCAGGCCGATGACCAGCAGGGGCACTCCCCATAAGACTAACGCGCTCATATTCTGCTACCAATCACAACACACTCATACCACCACCCCACCCACGGGCTTCTGCCCGTCAGGGGGTTTTGCTGTCTTTGCTGTCTGCGCCTTACGCCGCGCCTCGGCGGCGGCTTCGGTGACCTCGCGGATGTCGGTGAAATTCCGCTGGCTCGTCACCGTGCCGATTGAGATGGTCATGAGCTTCGCCATCCGGTTTCCGCCCTGCCCATCCTCGATCTTGATGCCGCCCTGCTCGCGGTCGACAAATGAATAATGGCTCTGCACTTCGTCGTCAAACCGCTTGCGCAACGTCTCCCTGATCTTCTCGGCGTTGACCGGCTTGCAGATCAGGACGAAGTTGTCGTTCCCGGCGTGGCCGATGAAGTCGTCGGGGGAGCCTGCCTTGTCCACCACCTCGCTGATCAGCATCGCGGTGAAGCGCAGCACGTCGTCCCCGGCGACAAACCCGTACTTATCGCGGAAGCTGTCGAAGTTGTTGATGCGCACGTCGAAATACGCCCAACTATCGCCCCGGATCATCTCGCGCAGTTGGTCCTCGATCAGGCGGCCACTGGGCAGGCCGGAGCGGGGATCGGTCAGCCCCATGCGCTCGGCGGAGCGGATCGCGTTGCCGATGCGCAGGCGCAGCTCCTCGATGTCGAACGGCTTGGTGATGTAATCGTCCGCGCCCAGTTCCAGCCCGGCGATCTTATCGCTGCGCTCGTCCTTCTGCGTCAGGAAGATGATGGGGATGTGCTTGGTGCGTGGGTGGGTGCGCAGCGTCTTACACAGAGTATAGCCATCCATGTCCGGCAGGAGGATATCCAGGACGATCAACTGGGGAAGCTGCTGCTGAACCATCTTCAATGCCTGCCCGGCGCGCGGAGCGACCTCCACGTCAAAGCCCTGGCCGGTGAAGTAGATTTTGAGCATGTTGGATATATCGTGGTCGTCTTCAACGACGAGAAGCCTGCCTTGAGACATTAATACCCGCCTCCATTGAGCAAACCCGCAAGCAAACTCTATGGTTTGCCGGTTTGCCGTTCACCGATGTCCCCCACGCCTTGCGAATTTATCGTACAGGCGACATCTGCTTCATTATAGACCATATTCCATTATGGGGCTGGCGACCAGCGCCAGCGCCAGCGGTGGAATCCTTAATTGATACCATATTGTATGCCCGCGAACCCGGCCCTGCCCGCTACGCCAGCGCCCCGCGAGGCACGAATGTCCGGCGGGAGACCCTGGCGCGCTCCCTGACCTGGGCGATGTGCGCCGGGGTGACTTCCTTCTCGAAGCTGCGCAGGCCGCTCAGCCGGAATCCGTGGCGTGATGCGATCTGGTCGATCTCTTTGATCTTGTCGAGGTGAATCTCGCGCCCCAGCGTATAGTCCTCGTAGCGCCCCTCAAGGGCGAGCGCCATCGTCTCCGCCATGCAGGCGTACGCCTTGCCGGGCGGGAAGCCGAAGTTGAAGTGGAAGTCGACCGGGCCGGGCACCTCCACCATGCCGCCCTCGATCACCAGCACGTCGTTGCGGCGGGCGGCCACCGCCTGCGAGACGTCACGCGGACGGGCCACGTCGAGCACGACCGCACCCGGCTTCAAATGCTCCGGGTGGATGACCGCCTCGATCGCGCTGGTCACCGTCAGGATCAGGTCTGCCCCGTACAGGTCATCCAGGTTGGTGCTGGTGACCAGTTGGGCAGAGCCTCCCTCGCAGC
>JARRJX010000391.1:0-5875 GCA_037388645.1 Chloroflexota bacterium | reverse complement strand
GTATGCCTACGTGGATGCGGACGGCCATTTCCGCTTCGTCAACAACCGGTACATGGAGTGGTGACTCCCCTATGGCGAGATCGTGGGCAGGCACGTCCGGCAGGTTGTCGACAAAGACGCCTATAAGGTGGTCGAGCCGCACGTCGAGGCCGCGCTGACGGGCCGCCGCGTGCACTACGAGGCGGTTGTTCCCTTTGCCAGGATTGGCACGCGCTCGGTGATGGTCGACTACGTCCCGGACGTCGACGACCAGGGGGAGGTCAAGGGCTTTTTTGCCCTGATCACCGACATCACCAACCGCAGGCAGGCCGAGCTGGCCCTAGAGCAAGAGAGAGACAAGGCACAGACGTACCTCAACATAGCCGGGGTCATATTCATAGCGCTTAATGCTCGAGGAGAAGTAACACTTGTCAATCCGAGAGGGTGTCAGATCCTTGGATACAACCAGGAGGAAATCGTCGGTAAGGATTGGTTTGCCAACTTCCTGCCTGAGAGCAGCAGAGCAGAGGTTCGGGCGATCTTCAGCCAGCTGATAGCCGGTGAGGTTGGAAACTTTGGACAGGCCGAGGGTCCGATTCTCACCAGAGATAATGAGGAGCGGCTCATCCTGTGGCACAATACACTGCTGACTGACGACAGTGGCGCTATCGTGGGAACGCTCAGTTCTGGGCAAGATATCACCGAGCGCAAGCAGGCCGAGCTGGCGCTGCGCGAAAGCGAGGAGCGCTTCCAGCAGTTCGCCAACAACGTCGACGAGGTCTTTTTCCTGCTGGACGCTCTCAACGGCGACCTCCTCTACATCAGTCCCGCCTATGAGAAAATCTGGGGCAGCCCCATGGAGCATATCCACACGTTTGAGGACTTCCTGCCCCGGGTGCACCCCGACGACCGGGAACTCCTTCGCCTGCCAGAAGAGTCGGGCTCCTTCCGGCCAATGGTGGAGTATCGGATCATCCGCCCGGATGGGGAACTCCGCTGGATACGGACGCACACCTATCCGATCCGGGATGCCCAGGACCAGATTGTCCGGCTGGCCGGGATCGTCCAGGACATCACCGCCGAACGCGAACAGCGCACCCTGGCCGAAGCCCTGGCAAACACGGCAGCGGTCGTCAACAGCACGCTGGACCTCAGCCAGGTGCTCAGGGAAATCCTGGACAACGTGGGGCTGGTTGTCCCGCACGACGCGGCTGAGGTGTGGCTCATCGAAGAGGGCACCGTCCGTGTGGTCGGCAGCCAGGGCCACGCCGGGCGAGGCAGCGTAGAGGGTTTGCTGGCGATGCGCCTGCCGGTGGACGAGATCGCCAACATGCGCATGGCCGAGGAAACCGGCCAGCCGGTGCTGATCGGCGACACGCGAGAGCTTGCAGACTGGATCGAGCTGGAAGCCACCGCCTGGGTGCGCTCCCTGGTGACGGTGCCCATCCAGGTGGGCGGCGAGGTGTTGGGCTTCCTCAACCTGCTCAGCGATACGCCCCACCATTACACGCCCGCCCAGGGCAGGCACCTGCAGGCGTTTGCCAACCAGGTCGCCACCGCCATCCAGAACGCGCGCCTGTACCAGGAGCTTGAGAGACACAGCGAAGCGCTGCGCCAGGCGGTCGAAGCGCGCACGGCGGAGCTGCGCCAGTCCAAGGAGCGCGTGGAGGCGATCCTCAACCACAGCCCCGACCCGATCTTGCTGCTGAAGCCCGGCGGCGCAATCGAGACGGCCAACCCGGCCTTCCAGCGGGTCTTCGGCTATCACGTCGACGAGCTGCACAGGCAGCCGCCCCTCAGCCTGATCGCCCCCGACCACGCCGAGGTGATGCAGGAGGCGCTGGCGCGCGCTGTTGAAAGTCACCAGGTGGAGCGGCGCGAGCTGATCGCCCGGCGCAAGGACGACATCACCTTTGACGCCGAGGTGGCGCTGGCCCCCATTGTCGAGGAGGGCGGCACCCTGTTAGGCGTGGTGTGCAGCGTGCGGGACATCAGCATTTTGAAGGAGGTCGCGCGCATGAAAGACGCCTTCGTCTCCAACGTCTCGCACGAGCTGCGCACCCCGATCACCGGTCTGAAGCTGAACCACAAGCTGATCGAGCTGGACCCGGAGAAGCGCGCCGTCTACCTGGAGCGGCAGGGGCGGGAGATCGACCGGCTGAACGTCCTGATCGAAGACCTGCTGCGCCTGTCCAGGCTGGATCAGGAGCGGGTGACGCTGGACATCAGGCAGGTTGACCTCAATGAGTTAGTTGCCCAGTACGTCAACGACCGCACCCCGCTGGCCGAGAGCCAGGGCCTGACCCTCTCGTTTGAAGAGCGTGCCGACCTGCCTGCCATCCAGGCCGACGAGGGCCTGATCGGCCAGACGCTGAGCGCCCTGCTGACCAATGCCTTCAACTACACGCCCGCCGGTGGGCAGGTGGTGGTGAGCACGCAGAGCGCCGAGTTTGACGGCCAGCGCTGGGCCGGGTTCAGCGTCGGCGACACCGGGCCGGGCATCTCCCCGGCTGACTTCCCACACCTGTTCGAGCGCTTCTATCGGGGGAGTGCCGGGTACGAATCCGGCGTGCCGGGCACCGGGCTGGGGCTGGCGATCGCCGGGGAGATCGTCGAGCACCACCACGGGCGGATCGAGGTCGCCAACCGGGGTGAGGGCGAAGCCGGGGCGGTGTTCACCGTGTGGCTGCCCATGGCGGAAAGGGAATCGTAAGGTGTCGACCATCTCGTAGAGAGGCGCTCTTTCCAACTCGATTATCCCCCACGTTCAAGGTGTTCAACATGCTGGAAGACCTGAATACGATTGACTGGAAACGCTTGTCTTATTTTGGTCACCGTGACAGGGACATCCCTCAATTGATCAGAGGGCTGGCAGCCGACGACACCAAAGTGCGCCAGCGTGCCTACCAGAGCTTACTCGCCCCAGTTGAATTTGAAGTGAGTGTGACGGAGGCTACCGTTTACATTGTGCCCTTCTTAATCGAACTGCTGGCACATGAAAGCGTTCGTGATAAACACAATATCTTATATCTGATAGAACATTACACGCTGCATAGTTGGCCTGAAGGCGGGCCAGAGGCAATATGGGTGGAGAAAACCTATCAGGCTATTCGGAAGGGTCTGAATGTCTATCTGGAATTGCTGCATCATCCCGATGCGACTGTGCGGGAGGAAACCATCTACTTGTTGGAGGAGCTCCACGAAGATAGTGTGCGGATAGCCTCAGCGCTATTCCTTGATCTGACTCAGAGCAGTGATGAAATGATACGTCTGGCTGCTGCTGCGTCTTTGACATCGATTGCAAAATCCGAAACGCCGCCCGATGTTGTTAGGATGCTTGTAGAGGAGATAAGAGATCTATATCGTTTTAATGAGATGTGGATACAAAGTGTCTTAATATATACTTGTGAACGTATACTGGATGAGTTGAGAACAGTCTCCCCATTCGACGAGATAATAGGCGATCTCAAGTGTAAGTATTAGGTGGCTTCAACAATCAGCTGAAACCACCCTCCAATCAGGAGAGCATGGAACACAACATTTTGGGGTCACGGCGCGCTCTACCACCCCCTCACCACCTCCATCGCCATCTCCAGCCAATCGATGGACGCCTGCTCGCTGCGGATGCCCAGTTCCAGCGTCAGGCGTTGCAGCGTCAGTTTGCGGTCGGCATCCTGGCCTACTCGCCCATCCGGCGCGGCGCGACGCTGGGCATCGTGATCGGTCTGATCACCGTCGCCATCATCTTCCTGATGGTCACCAGGCCGCCGCTGTGGGGATAAACGAAGCCCTGCCCACCCCGGCTTTACCCCTCCGAAAAAATCCAGTACACTAAGGCCGGATTCCACAACCGGGGGGCAAAAATGAACAGTACAACCCTGCGCACATTGATTGCGGTCGTCCTTTTCGTTCATGGCATCGGCCATCTCCAGGGCGTGATCGCCGCCCTGGGCTTGCAGGCCACCGAGCACTGGCACGCCCGCTCGTGGCTTTTCACTGACCTGCTGGGCGAATCCGTCGGGCGCATTCTCGCCCTGGTCGTCTGGCTGGCCTCCTCCATCGCCGCGCTGGCCGCCGGGTTGGGCCTGCTTGGCTGGCTAGTTCCCCACCCGTGGTGGCGGGCGGCGGCCATCCTCTCCGCGATCACGTCGTCGTTCGGCCTCGTCTTCTACTGGCACTCGCTGGCGATGGTTTTCAACAAAGTCGGGGCCATCGCCGTCAACCTCGCGATCCTGGTGAGCCTCGTTCTGCTCAGTTGGCCCCCCGAAGCGGCTCTTGGCTTTTAACAACCCCTAATCACAAGAAGGTAGTCCGATGAAGATCATCCTCCTCATTCTCGGCTGGCTGTTTGGCCTCCTGTTTGGCCTGCTGGCGCTTTCCATGGCGCTGACCCGCAACTATCTCCAGGTGATCCCGCTGCTGCTGCTCGTGCTGCTCGTGCTGCCGCCCGCCGTGGCGCTGACCACCGACCTCACCGGCTTCACCCTGCCCTGGTGGGGGCGCGCCCTGGGGGTCGTCGCCATGCTGGCCGTGTTCCTGACGCTGTCCTCGGCTAACCAGCCCGACTCGATATACACCTCGCCTGACGCGGAGCCGCAGTTCATGGCGATCTACGACGCCCGGCTGGCCGAATGGCCCACCCCCTACGAGAGCGTCTTCCTGGACACCTCCTATGGGCAGGTGCACGTGATCGTGAGCGGGCCGGAGGACGCTCCGCCCCTCCTCCTGATGCACGCCGCCGCCGTGTCGAGCTGGTCGTGGATGTACAACGTCGAGGCGCTGAACCAGCATTACCGGACGTATGCCATCGACACGATCGGCGAGGTCGGGAAGAGCCGCCTGGACAGCCTGGAGGACATCCCGGCGGATGGCCGGGCGTGGAGCGACCTGGTCGCCGAGATCGCCGACATGCTGGGCGTCGAAAAGGCCTACGTGGCGGGGGCCTCCTATGGCGGCTACATTGCCACCAACTACGCGCTCGACTACCCGGAGCGGGTCGAGAAGCTCGCCCTGCTCGGCCCGATGGGCATGACGCCCTCCACCGGCAAGACCGCCGCGCGGATCACCATGGCGTCGATGTTCCCCCTTGGCCCGGTGCAGACCAACACCCTCCACTGGGCGCTGGGCGACGACCCGTTCGTCTTACAGCAGTATGGCGAGTGGTTCCGCCTGGTGATGACCGGCTCGTTCCCCAAGGAATCGGCCCCCAAATCCTTCACGCCGGAGCAGTTGGAGGGGATGGAGGTGCCCGTTTTACTGGTTCTGGGCACAAAGGACAACCTGACCGGCAGTCCGGAGACGTGCTGGATACCGGGCACCTGATCGGCGTCGAGGAGGCCGGGACGGTTAACGATCTGATGATCGCCTTCTTCGGGGAGTCGTAGCGCGCCCTTACACCTGCCGCTGGTTCTGGCGCAGCTTGTCGAGGATGTTTTGCAGACCGGCGGGCAGGGGCGCTTCGAACGTCAGCCGATCCCCGCTGGTCGGCGAGTCGACCTGTAATTCGGCGGCGTGCAGGAACAGGCGCTTCATCTTGATGCGCTGTTTGCGGAAGCCGTAAACTTGATCCCCGACCACCGGGTGGCCCAGCCAGGCGAGGTGGATGCGGATTTGATGGGTGCGCCCGGTTTGCGGCTCCAGGGCGAGCAGCGCGTGGGAGTCGAGGTCTTCGAGCAGCGTGTAGCGGGTGACCGCCTTCCGCCCGTCGTGGCGCACCGCCATCCGCTTGCGCTGTTTTTGGTCCCGCCCAATCGGCGCGTCGATCAGGCCGCCGGGGGTGGCGGGCACGCCCTCGACCAGCGCCAGGTAGCGCTTGTGGACCGTCCGCGCCTTGAACTGCGCCTGCAAAGCTTCGAGGGCGGCGGCGGACTTCGCCAGCACGATCACGCCGGAGGTG
>JARRJX010000390.1:0-3350 GCA_037388645.1 Chloroflexota bacterium | reverse complement strand
CGCCTGCGCCTGGATTCCCACATCTCGATGTAACCGACGACGGTCCTCCCGGCGAAGAGGGGGATGCCCAGCACCGATTGTGCGCCGTCCTGCTTCAGGTGGGCGCGTTCCACCTGCGGGATGTCCGGGTTGTCCACGTGGTGAATCCAGTATTCGTCCACGCTGTTCAGCCAGTCTGCCGTGTCGGCGAAGTCCTCCTCCAGGTCGTAGGTCTTCCCCAGGTCTGAGACGCGCTCAAGCGGCGAGGCCTCCGGCCCGATGTACTCCCCCACCACGGTCGTCGTGCCCTCCGCCTGGTTCCAGTCGCTGATGTAGGCGCTGGTGGTGTCGATCGCCTTGGCCGTCAGCTCGGCGATCTTGTGCAGCAGCGGGCTGATCTCCAGCGTCAGCGAGGTTTCCCTGGACAGCTCGTTCAGCATCTCCAGCACCAGGTTGCGCCGCTGTAACGCCTCCTGCGCCTGCTTGTTTGCGGTGATGTCCCGGTCGATGCCCATCACCAGCTCCTGCCCATTCACCTCGACCAGGCGGGTCGAGATGGCGATGTCGATCATCTTGCCTGATTTGTGCACGTGCTTGGCTTCGGTCGTGACCGTGCCTTCGCGCCGGACGTGCTCCAGGTAAAGGGCGCGCTCGGCAAGGTGGGCCTGCCGCTCGTCGAGGTCTTTTGGCGGCGGGTGCAGGATGTCGATCGTCTGCCCGACAAGCTCCTCGTAGGCGTAGCCGTTCATCGTGCAGTAGGTCGGGTTGCAGTCGACGATCGGCCAGGAGAGCTTCTTGTCGTAGGGGTCGATCAGCACGATGCCGTCCGGGGAGAGGTCGTATAGGGCACGGAAGCGCTTTTCGCTTGCGCGGGCGGCTGCCTCGGCCTGGGCGTGCTTGCCGATCTCGGCCTGGAGTTGTTTGTTCGCCTCCTGCAGCGCTTCCGTGCGCTCAGACACGGTGACCTCCAGCACGTCCTTGGTTTTCCTCAGCGCCTCCTCCGCCTGCCTCCGCCCTTGGGATTCAACCTTTATGATCCGCTCGCCATGCCGGATGATCAGGAGTAGGGCGATATACAGGGAAGCGAGGCTGAAGGTAACGCCGATGATGACGTTTCGCTGGGTGCGTGCGATTTGCGTTATGAGGGGGGTAACGTCGTCGTAAATTTCCAGGACGCCTGTTATCGGCCCGCTCGGCCCGTCCGGTTGGATGGGGACGTAGCTCTCGATCACGTCCCGGTCGGTCAGCTCTTCTTCGAAGGAGTACAGCGTATCCTCATTAGACAGCCTGGAAGCGACTTGGCCGGAGCGGGCCGAGAGGAATCCGGCGTTGTCGCTCCTGTCCTCGCCGATTTGAGTGGCCTCGGTCGAGAATACCGTCCGGCCTTCCAGGTCGTAAACCTTGACCTTGACCACCGACAGGCCCAAAATCTGCTCCTGGACGGCTTGCTGCAAGTGGGCCATGTCCGGGTGGCCGCGCAGATCGTCGCCGCTCAGTGCCGGGGCGTCCTCGATCAGCGGCTCGAACTCCGTCCACAGCGAGTTGGCGATCGTTCGAGCCAGCGCCACGTTCTTGCTTTCGCCCAGGGTGACCAGGTCTCTGGTCGCCGTCTGCCGGTAGACCAGGCTCAGCAGCACGGCGACGATGATGAAGGCGGCCAGGCTTGCCAGCGTATAATAATGCAGCAGCCTGAATTCCCGCCCCTTAGATAGGCGCAAATCCAGGCCGCCCGGCCCTGGCTCATCATGTCGGAATAGTCTCATCACGGCGTCCCTACGCCACAATCTTGTTTCTTACGAGTAGCCCGTCGATAATTCCGGGTGAGGTGCGTTGGCGTCCCGCCTGTTACATAATCATACTTCATCTGATGTCGTGAATATTATACAAATGCCTAACAGATCGCCGCTCCGGCGTGGAGGTTCCTGCCAGGTGGCTGGCCGGGCTGGTGGGACGTTTGACACCTCCAAAGGGTACAAATGCCACCTTGACAGGCCGTCGATCTCCCCCTTATGCTGGTGTGTACGTGGGTGAAGAATCTGGGTGGCCCGCCTGCCGGGGCGCTGTGGGTCTGCGCCCTTCGTCGAGCGGCTGTCTGTCTCCCTGGTATTTAACGTTCATCTGGATATACGAATACGCTTGATTACCGCGAAAAGGATGCGGTATACTTGTCCTACCAATGTGGCCGTTGGGGTGGAGTGACCGCCGCTTAAGCCACGCTGACCAGTAGACCATTGGCGGGGATCGCCCCGCTTGAGACGCAAGTAAGCTGGTAGAGGAGCGCGCTGGAATGTTCAAGTCGATCGGGCCGGTGGAGTTGATCATCATTCTGGCAATCGTCCTGCTGCTTTTTGGGGCGGGCCGCGTCGGCAGGCTCGGCAAAGAGTTGGGCACTGCCGTCAGCGAGTTTCGTAAGGGGATGCAGGCGGATGATGACGCTCAAGAGAATGCGGAGAACGGAAAGGAATCTGGCTCCGAGGAATAGGTAACAGCTGCCTTTACACTCGCATTCCGGGAGAGCCAGCCGCTGCAGGGAAAATGGTTCATTCAGGGTGAGCCGCAGCGTGGTTCTCAAAACAGGCACGGTGAAAGCCGTGCCTGTCTTTTTAATCGCTTCAGCGAGTTGAGGGCCGAAGGGCCGAAACAGAAAACCACCCGCTAAGCGGGTGGAAGCCAAAAACTTATAGGAAGAGGAAATCACTCCCGGTAGAATGGCAGAGTTCAAGCCGCCAAAAACACAGGAGTGAAATCCATGACGAAGAGTCTATCACACACCAGATGGATGTGTAAGTACCACATTGTGTTCACCCCGAAGTACCGCAGGAAGATCATCTATAACAAGTACAAAGCAAGTATCGTAGAAATCCTGAAAGACTTGTGCAAGTGGAAAGGGGTGGAAATCATAGAAGGGAAAGCAATGGTGGATCATGTGCATCTACTGGTGTCAATTCCGCCCAAGATAAGCGTATCGAGTTTCATGGGGTACTTGAAAGGGAAAAGTGCCCTGATGATCTTCGACCGACATGCAAACCTGAAGTACAAGTTGGGGAACCGGCACTTCTGGTCGCGAGGCTACTATGTGAGTACGGTCGGGCTGAATGAAGCGACGATAGCCAAGTATGTGAGAGAGCAAGAGAAACACGATCAGATGATGGATCGTATCACGACGAAAGAGGCAGAAGACCCCTTTAGGGGTTAGCCAGGTAATCGATGCGTCGGCTTGAGCGAAGTGAAAGAGCACCTTGAGGTGCGGCAAGTTGCAGGCCCTTATAGGGCCAGGTCAAGCCACCCGCTATGCGGGTGGTCTTGACTGAAACGCCCTGTCTGGCCCCGCTTCCCTCGCCACCAACTACGCCCCTCTCTACGTGCCTTCT
>JARRJX010000389.1:0-3355 GCA_037388645.1 Chloroflexota bacterium | reverse complement strand
GTCCCCGCCTTGATCAGGAACTCGCGCGTGCGCTCCCAGGTCTGACGCCACATGTCTTTGGGGCGCGGCAGGCGGTAAGGCGGCAGCTCCATCACGAACGGCGCGGGCGGCTTTCCCTTGTAGACCGTGTTTTTCAGCACGAAGCCAGTCGCCAGGGCCACCCCGATCCCCAGCACGTACATGGCGAAGATCAGGTTGCCGGAGGCGGCCCCGAAGAAGGCCGCGCCAAACACGACGTACACCGGCAGCCGCGCGCCGCAGCTCATGAACGTCGCCAGGAAGGCGGTCAGCTTGCGGTCTTTCTCGTTCTCCAGCGTGCGGGTGGCGTAAACTGCCGGGACGGTGCAGCCAAAGCCCACGATCATCGGCAGGAAGCTCTTACCGTGCAGCCCCATCCAGCGCATCACCCGGTCCATCACGAAGGCGGCGCGGGCCATGTAACCGGAGTCCTCCAGCACGGCCAGCGCCAGGTAGAGGAAGAGCAGGACCGGCACGAAGACCAATACCCCGCCCACACCGGCGATAATGCCGTCGGTGAGCAGCGCCGCCAGCCAGCTGCCGCCCAGTCCGAGCAGCCCCATCAGCTCCGTCCCCCAGGAGTAGGCCGTCTGGTTGAAGAATACGTCGACCCAGTCGAGGAAGGGCGCGCTGACGTTGGCCGTGAACTGGAAGACGATCCACATCATCAGCAGGAAGATCGGCACCCCCCATATCCGGTGGGTGACGATCTCGTCGATCTTGTCCGAGAAGGTCAGCACCGTTTCCTGGGGGCGCTCCAGCACGCTGTCGACGACCGTCGCGATGAAGGTGTAACGTTGGTCGGCGATCAGCGTCTCGGCGTCCTCGCCGGTCGCTTCCTCGATGCGCCGCTGCGCCGCGCGGGCCGCCTCGACCAGCGCCCCGGCCCCGCGCCCCTCTAGGTCTTCCACGACCACCTCGTCGTCCTCCAGGAGCTTGGTCGCCAGCCAGTGTTTGTAATAGGCCTTGCTTACCCCCTCGTCCGAAGCGATCCGGGCTTCCAGCCCCTCCAATTCCCTCGCCAGGATGCCGCTGTAGGTGGGCTGCAGGCGGGCGGTGGGTGGGTGGGCGGCCACCTGCGCGATCGCCTTCTTCAACCCGTCGATCCCCAGCTGCCGGTTGCCGACGGTCTCGATCACCGGAAGCCCGCCCAGGCGCTCGGAGAGCCGCCCGGCGTCGATGGTCAGGCCCCGGCTGCTGGCGACGTCCGTCATGTTGAGCGCGACTATCACCGGCACGTCCAGCTCGATCAGTTGGGCCACCAGGTACAGGTTGCGCTCCAGGTTCGCCGCGTCGACCACCGCCACCACGGCGGTCGGGTGGTCGTTGACGAGGTAATCGCGGGCGATGATCTCCTCAATCGAGTAGGCGGTCAGGCTGTAGGTGCCAGGCAGGTCGATCACCAGGATGTCGTCCTCCCCGATGCGCAGCCGTCCCTCCTTTTTCTCGACCGTCTTTCCCGGCCAGTTCCCGACGTGCTGCCGGGAGCCGGTCAGGGCGTTAAAGATGGTGCTCTTGCCGACGTTTGGATTGCCTGCGAGCGCGATGGTGATGGTCATGAGGATTCTTTACCCCTCAAGGGTGGTTCGCTGGCGTTGTTGGTGGCAACCAGGATGTGAAACGCCATCCCGCGCCCCAGCGCGAGGCGGCTGTCTTCTTTCACCGCAAGGATCAGTGGGCCGGGCGCGTCGTTCTTCATCACCCGGACTGTCGCGCCCCGGTTCAGGCCCAGGTCGCGCAGGCGGTGCTGAAGCTTCTCGCCGCCTCGAATGTCCTGGATGGTGACGCTCTGGCCGCCAGGCACCAGGCCCAGCGGCATCATGGTCTGTGGTTGAGACGCGGGCGGGCCTGCCGTGGGGCGTTCCGCGCGGAGGGCCATCTTAAAGCTCGACCTCGATCAGCCGGGCTTCAGAGGTGCGCAGGGAGAGGTGATAGCCGCGCAGCTTGTATTCGATCGGGTCGCCCAGTGGCGACGCTTTGACCATCTCGACCGCGACGCCGTTGGTCACGCCCATGTCCAGCAGGCGGCGGCGGATCGAGCCTTTTCCACCCACCTTTTTGACGGTCGCTTTCTGCCCGCGTGCAAGCTGATCCAATGTGATTGATGTAAACATCGTTGCTATTCTCCGTGGGAGTCCTTAATACGATAGAGTTATGGTCACCTTATAACTTGATTCTAAGGTAAACCTGTGAATCGATGTGATGGAAGACCTTCACATATTGGATGTGACATATGTCACAAGGGCGCTGGCTGGCAAAAATCCGCTGTCAAACGCACAATATACGCGCGCGACAGGTGATGATTTTCGGCGAGGGTGATGGGTGAATCGCAGGCCAGGACGGGGCGAGACGGCCCCGATCGTCAATACGATCCGCGCAGGTCTGGCGGCGGTGGGCGCGGCCATTCTATTGGCCGGGTGCATCCCCGGCGTGCGGGTGGTTGGGATCAGTGCGGCGGTCTTCACCCCCGCTCCGCCCCAGCCCACACCAACCCTCCCTCCGACCGCGCAGCCGACCGCCACCGCAGCCCCTCTGCCCTCTCCCACGCCGACGGCGGTCGCGGCATCCGATCTCCCGCTCGGCCCGGTCGCCTACACCATCCCGCTCACCATTCGCCACCACACGGCCCGCTCGGCCACGCTGTTCTTCGAGTTGTCCGCGCCCTCGCCGGGCAGCCTGATTCTCCATCCCATCGCGGGGGGTGAAGTGGTCGAGACGCCGCTCGATCCCGCCCAAACCAGTCACTTGATCACCGTCGAAGGGCTAGCTCCGGGGACGGAATACCAGGTTGGCGTGGCACTGGGCGGTGAGGGAGAAACGCTCCACCAGCCGAGTTTCCTGGCGCGCCCCTGGGGGCCGGTGGTCTTGCGGACGATGCCTGAGGATGGTCCGCTGCGTTTCGGCGTGCTCAGCGACGCCAGCTTCGGCGACCCGGTCACCGGCACTCTGATTGAGGAGATGGCCACCGCCGACCTGGATTTCGTCCTGCACGCCGGGGACGTGGTCGACGAGACCGAGCAGGGCGTCGACCCCTTTGACTCCTACGCCCGCAAGTTCTACACGCCCTTCGAGCCGCTGCTCAGCCGGATGCCGGTCTACACCGTGATCGGCAACCACGACTACGATTCAGACATCCGCAGGCAGGATGCGCCGTTCTATTATCACGCCTTCCCGCCCTTTCCCGATGCGAGCTTCCCCGGCCAGGAAGCGCGCGCGACAAGCCAGTATTACGCTTTCGTCTATCGGGATATCCAGTTCCTCATGTTGGATTCGCAGGTCTTGTTTGGCGCGCCGGGCCGCGCCGAGCAGGCGGCCTGGCTGGCGGAGCGCCTGGCCG
>JARRJX010000388.1:0-3747 GCA_037388645.1 Chloroflexota bacterium | reverse complement strand
TCGACCAGCAGGCGAACGAGCTGACCCGCCTGACCAATACCCCGGACCGCAACGAATATTACCCGGTCTGGTCGCCGGATGGGAGCCGGATCGCGTTTGTCGCCAGCGGCGAGGATGATATCCAGACGGCGTCGGTCATCGACGTGGACGGCGGCAATCTGGTTCAGCTGACCAATGGAAAGTCCAGGGACAGGCATCTGCGCTGGTCGCCCGATGGACAGCAGATCGCTTTTGAATCTCAGGTGGACTACGGGACAGAAGAGCGGAGCGCCATTAACATCGATATCTTCATTGCGCAAGCGAGGGGGGGCAGGCTGCGGCGGATGATGTTCGCCGGCAACGATGACAAGTGGCCTACGTGGTCTGCGGATGGCAGCCAGATCGCCCGCCGCTTGGCCGGATATTGACCAGCGTCCAAAACAAGGATGTGCCGATCACACTGCGCGCGATCATCGCGCTGGCCGTCACTTATGGGGCCTTCCTGGCTGAGATCTTCCGGGCGGGGATTCAGTCGGTTGGGCACGGGCAGACGGAAGCCGCCCGCTCGCTGGGGATGAGCCGGGGGCAGGCGATGCGCTATGTCATCCTGCCGCAGGCGGTCCGCAACGTGCTCCCGGCCCTGGGCAACGACTTCGTGGCGATGGTCAAGGACTCGTCGCTGGTGTCGGTGCTGGCCGTGCGAGACATCACCCAGCTCGCGCGGTTGTACGCCGGGCGCACCTTCCGCTTCCGGGAGTCTTACATCACGCTGGCGGTGATGTACCTGACGCTGACCATTATGTTATCGTTCCTGGTTCGCCAGTTAGAGAGGCGGTTACGCAGACATGCTAGAGACTGATAACAACATCATCGTCGTCAAAGACCTGTACAAGTACTTCGCGGGCGGCATCCACGCCGTGGATGGGGTCAGCCTGAACGTGGGGCGCGGCAAGGTGATCGTCGTGATCGGGCCAAGTGGGTCTGGGAAGTCGACCCTGCTGCGCTGCATGAACTTCCTCGAAGTGCCTTCGAGCGGTGAGGTTTGGATCGACGGCGAACTGATGCACCACAGGAGCAGGAACCTCAACGCGATCCGGGCGGAGATCGGCATGGTCTTCCAGTTGTTTTACCTGTTCCCCCACCTGACCACGCTGGAGAACGTCACGCTGGCGCAGCGGCGGGTGCGTAAGCGGCCCAAGGAAGAGGCGATTGAGGTCGCAATGGCCCAGTTGGAGCGCGTCGGCATCCCGGAAAAGGCCGATGCCTATCCCGCGCAGCTTTCCGGCGGGCAGCAGCAGCGGGTCGCCATCGCGCGGTCGCTGGCGATGAACCCCAAAATCATGCTGTTCGACGAGCCGACCAGCGCGCTGGACCCGGAGATGATCAAGGAAGTGCTCGACGTGATGCTCGACCTGGCTCAAGAGGGCATGACGATGGTCGTCGTGACCCATGAGATGGGCTTTGCGCGGGCCGCCGCCGACGAAATTGTGTTTATGGACGAGGGGAAAATCGTCGAACAGTCTACCCCTGAAGAACTTTATAATAACCCGCAGGAAGAGCGCACCAAGCTTTTCCTGTCACAAATCCTCCAACACTGACTTTGCAGCAGACACCGGTGATTTGATTGTGTTGTAGGGGTGAGAATCTGTTGGGAGCGCCGAGGAGAGAAGGATATGCTCAAGAAAAAACCAGATGCCAAAAAAGCCACCTGTAAGGTCACTTTCATTCTGCCAACCCGGTTGGATGCCAACTCCGTCGCTGTGGTCGGAGACTTTAACAGTTGGGATGAGAATGACGGGCTTCAGATGGAGAAGAACAAAGAGGGCCACGGGGAGGCCACCATCACGCTGGACGCCGAGCGGGAATACCAGTACCGCTACCTGATCGACGGCAACGACTGGCTGAACGACGAGGAAGCGGACAAGTTCGAAGCCCATCCCTACGGCGGCCAGAACTCGGTCGTCGTGACCTGAGAAGCCGCAGCCGCCCGAATAGAAAAACATCCCGCTCCCGACAACCATCGGGGGGATGTTTTTCTATTTCACAGGCGTGGGAGTCGTGCCGCTTCAGCCGCCCGTCTCCCCCTGCCCTTGATCGCCAGCGTCGACGGCGGCGGCGATCGGCAGGTGGACTTCGAACACGGTCTGGCCGGGCCGGGAGCGAACCTGGATGTCGCCCCGGTGCCTGACCACCACGTTGTTATACGAGATCGCCAGCCCCAGGCCGGTGCCTGAGCCGACCGGCTTGGTGGTGAAGAAGGGGTCGAAGATGCGGGGCAGCACCTCCGAGGGGATGCCAGGGCCGTTGTCCTCGATCTCGACGACGACCGACCCGGCGTCGTGGCGGGTGCGGATGGTGATCTGGCCTTCCCCGCCGAGCGCGTCGATCGCGTTGTCGAGGATGTTCGTCCACACCTGGTTCAGCTCGCTCCCGTACGCCTCGATGGGTGGCAGGTCGGGGTCGTAGTCGCGCCGAACGGTGATCCCATCTGCCAGTTTGTGGTGCAGGATCACCAGCGTATTGTCCAGCCCTTCGTGCACGTCCACGTCCTGCACCGGGGCCTGGTCGAGGTAGGAATAGGTCTTGAGCGCCTTGACGATCGCCGAGATGCGGCTCACCCCCTCGCCGATCTCCCCCAGCAGGCTGCGCACCGTGTAAAAGGCGCACAGCCAGGCGAGGAACACCGGCAGGTCGCCAGCAGAAAAAGCGGCAGTGACCGGCCCCAGGTCGCCGGGGGCAAGGCTCAGGTTGACCAGCACCGGGGCATACTCCCACGCCTGCCCGATCCCCCGATCTTCCAGCCAGGCCTCCAATTCATATTCGCGGTCGCTGCGGGCGAGCGTGTCGAGCCGGGGCGGGTGCAGGGCGGCCTCGCGGGCACGCGCGGCGTACGCGTCGATCAGCGCCAGCTGCTCCCCGCCCAGCGCCAGGCTAGAGAGCCGTGAATACGCCCGGCTCATCTCGTCCAGCGCCTCTTCCAGCTGGCCCGACCCGCGCTTGACCGCCGCCGCCGGGTTGTTCAGCTCGTGGGCGACCCCGGCGGTCAGCGTGCCCAGTTGGGCCAGCTGTTCCCGCTGTTGGAGCATCATCTGCGTGTTGCGCCAGCGCGTCAGCACGATGTTGAGCATCTGGCGCGCGGCGGTCGGGCTGGTGTCGAGCAGCAGGTCGAACCGGTCCTGGCTGAGGGCCAGCAGCGCCGTCGGCAGGCTGGCCCGGACGCTGGCGGTGCGCGGCATGTTCTCCAGCAGGGACATCTCGCCGATCACCTCGCCCTGCCCACGGGCGGCGAGCAGCATCTCGCGTCCTTCGGACTCCTTGTAAATCTCCAGCTCGCCCGATTCGATGATGTAGGCCCGGTCGCCGGGGCTGCCCTCGGCGAACAGCTCCTCTCCGGGGTCGAGGTGCACCTCCTCGACCATCCCGCAGATCATCTCGAAGTCCTCCTCGGATAGATTCTGGAACAAGGACACCTGCTTGAGGAATTCGCGGGCCATGCTACACCGTCCTCAGATACTGGTGGACGAAGCTGACGCAGATCGCGCCCTCGCCCACGGCGGAGGCCACCCGGCGCACCGCCCCCTCGCGGACGTCGCCCGCGGCGAAGATGCCGGGCACGCTCGTTTCCAGCAGGTAGGGGTCGCGCTTCAGCCGCCAGTGTTTGGGCCGCTCCAGGGATGGCCCGGTCAGGATGAAACCGGCCCGGTTGCGGGCGACGACATCCGCCACCAGGTCGCTGTGGGGCACCGCCCCGATGAAGAGGAACGCCGC
>JARRJX010000387.1:0-3373 GCA_037388645.1 Chloroflexota bacterium | reverse complement strand
CGTCTTTCCGTTCCTTAGACCCAGCCCACTGAAATATCCCATGGTTCGCCAGGGTCAATCCACGAACATCCCCTTATAGATTCCGAGTCAAAGGCAGAAAAAGATAGGCTGGTCATCCTTTGTTATCGTGGTACGTGCTAACGATATCACAGAAACAGAGGAGACCCGCCTATGGCCCGTATGCTGACAGGAATTGAGACTCTCGAGCAACACCAAGAGCAGCTTCGGGAGAATCCCGATGCCTACCGACCTGAACGCTGCCCCCATTGTGGAAAGGTGGGCATGCACCGTCATGGTCACTATGAACGCAACGCGCCACGGGCCGAAGGCATGGCCTGTTCGCTCGGGTCGCTGTTTATACCCCGTTTTTATTGCCCAAAGTGCCAAGGCACCTGTTCCCGGTTGCCGGCCTGTTTGTCACCCAGGCGGCAGTATTGGTGGAAGAGCCAACAAGCCGTTCTGGCGCTTTTGATGATGGGCCTGTCTTTTCGCGAAGTCGCACGATCACTCTGGCCGAGCCGCCGTACTCTCGGCCGCTGGTGGCGATGTTTGATGATGAGTTTCGCGGTACACCGTTTGCATCTGTGCAGCCGGTTCCCGGAACTGGGTCGGGCGGTGGACTGGCAAGGCTTTTGGTCAAGTGGCTTCGAGCGCATGAGCTTGAGTGAAGCGATGGGTTGGCTCGATCGGGTGGGGGTGGTCGTCCCATGATCGGCTGATCCGAAACGGCTGTGGGAAAGGTGGCAAACGACTAATGGGATGTCCCACAGAAGTTGCCCCTCCCGCTGAGGCTGCCACTGTTGTCTGCTGTGTGCTCCATTGATGCAGAGGAGAAGACGATGAACGACATCCATCCCATGGCCCTGTTCCGTTACTCGGTGCTGGGCCCACTGGTCAGCCGTAGTGAACTGCCACGCGGTGAACTCAAGGCGACGCTGCACGAGTTGGCCGCCCGTCACTACGACATCCCTGGCTCACGCCACAGCCGCTTGAGCGAGAAGACCATCGAGGCCTGGTACTATGCCTGGCGCCGAGACGGACTCGAGGGGCTGACCCCCAAGGTTCGCTCAGACCGGGGGCAATCGAAGCTCGCGCCCGAGCTCCAGGAGGCCATCCTGGCGGTCAAACGCGAGAACCCGCGTCGTTCCATTCGGCGGATCCGCCGTCTGCTCGAACGCCGGGGTACGGTGGCCAAGGATGAACTATCGCGTTCGGCGATCCACCGCCTGCTACAAGCCCATGGCTTGTCGCGTCCGAGCGGTGCCGCCAGCGAGCCGCAGGAGCGGCGGGCGTATGTCGCGCAGTACGCCGGCGACATCTGGTACGGGGATGTGATGCACGGCCCCAGGGTGCCAATGGGTGGCAAACTGCGCAAGGCGTACCTGGTCTCGCTGATGGATGATGCCTCAAGGCTGATCGCCCATGCCGCCTTTTGCCCCGGCGAGACGGCACTGGACATCGAAGCGGTCCTCAAACAGGCGGTGTTGAAGCGTGGGCTGCCGGTTAAGTTGGTCATCGACAACGGTTCGGCCTACCGGGCCAAGACGCTGCAAGGGATCTGCGCCCGTTTGGGCATTCATCTGGTCTACTGCCGCCCCTATACGCCCGAAGGCAAAGGGAAGTTGGAGCGCTGGCACCGCACGTTTCGCGACCAGTTTTTGAGCGAACTCGACCCTTCCCGCCTGCGTGATCTGAGCGATCTCAACGCCCGCCTGTGGGCTTGGCTCGAGACGGTCTATCACCGCACGCCCCACAGGGGTCTGGATGAACAGACCCCGCTGCAACGCTATCAGCAGGATCTGCCGCGGGTGCGTACCTTGGGTGCCTTGGCCGCCCGGCTCGATGAGCTGTTCTATCACCGGGTAAGGCGCCAGGTGCGTAAAGACGGTACCGTCTCCTACCAGGGCAGCCGCTTCGAGGTCCCCTACGAACTGTCCGGCCAGCGAGTCAGGCTGGTGGTCGATCCTCATGCCCAACAGGTCCTCGCGGTGGAGGATACCGACGGGCAACCGCGCGGGGCGGTGGTGCCCCTGGATGCCCTGGCCAATGTCCACCGGCGGCGGCGTAAACCCCTGCAGACCCAGCAGCCATCCCCCGCCAGGCGCGCCAACGACAACGAAGTGGAACTGGCCTACCGCCAATACCACGATCTGACCTCGGAGGACCGATAATGGTCCTGCAACACTTCGGCTTGAAACACTATCCCCTGGGCAAGGCCCGCTCGGAACTGTGGGACGATGGCTTCCTCGTCCGGCTCAACGAACGCTTTCAATGGTTATTGGAGAGCCCCAGCGTGGGGTTGTTGACCGGCGAGGCCGGTGTGGGCAAGACCGCCGCGCTGCGCCAACTGACCCAGGCTCTCAACCCCCACCGCTATCAGGTGATCTATCTGGCGGAGACCGATTTCGGCCGCCTCGATCTCTACCGCTCACTGGCCTTGGCGCTGGGGCTGGAGCCGGTTCATCGACGCGCCGCCCTGTGGCGTGACATCAAGGCCCGTATCCTGGAGCTGGCCGACGGCAAAGCGATCCTGCCCATCTGGATTATCGATGAAGCGCAGAATCTGCCGATGGAATTCTTCCGGGATCTGCCCGCCTTCCTCAACTTCGCCTTCGACTCCCGCGACTTGATGGCCATCTGGTTGCTCGGTCATCCACACTTGGCCCACACTCTGGAGCGTGCGCCCTATGCCGCACTGGCCAGCCGTATCCAGGTACGCCTGCGCCTCCAACCCATTATCGAGCGGGAGCGCTTCAAGCAGCTCATCAGCCATGCCTTCACCCAGGCCGGCGCCCAGCATACCCTGCTGTCCGACTCCGGCCTCGAGCTGTTGCGCCAAGCTTCCCAGGGACTACCGCGCCAGGCCGGACGCCTCCTCAAAACCAGCCTGCAGCTGGCCGTGCCCAAGGGCTTGAGTCACCTGCCCGACGAGTTGCTCCAACAGGCCATCGAGGAGTTGCTATGAAAACATTACCTTTCACGCTTCCAGGGGAGCTTTCTCCACCGGTCGCTTTGGCCCTCTTCGAGGTGCTCCAGGCACTGACCGATGCCCTTTGGCAACAATACGAAACTGATCTGGTCGAGCTCATCATGCAGGAACACAATCAAGTACCTGCCTCGCAACAGGCATTCGACTTCGACGACGATCTGCCTTTTTAAGCCGCTTTCGTCTCAGGCTGGTTTGGGGTTCTCTTCCATCTCCCACAGCCTGGGACTTCTCTTTTCGTTTCACCTCAAATAGGTCGAGTCAATCCTCCGAAAACAGTGCGGGTCATAACACTCAGGGTGCCATCGCGGGCGGCTACTACCATCCCGGCCACCATGGCCATGGCCATGGCCATGGTGGAGCCCTTGCTGCCGGTCTAATCATTGG
>JARRJX010000386.1:0-3373 GCA_037388645.1 Chloroflexota bacterium | reverse complement strand
CCTCACCCACCACCTCCGGCAGGGAGGAAGCGTTCGTCGTGACGACGGGCGCGCCGCAGGCCAGCGCCTCAAGGACGGGCAGGCCGAAGCCCTCGGAGCGGGAGGGGTAGACCAAACAGGAGGCCAGCCGGTAGAGGGCGGGCGTGTCGGCCTCGTCCACCCAGCCGATCACCTGCACGGCGTCGGCCAGATTCATCTCTTTGATGTAGTAGGGAATGTCGAGGAAGCGCGGGGTGACCGTCTCCGGCGGACGCCCGGCCAGCACGAGCGGGATGTCGTAGCCATCGCGCACGTAGGTGAACGCCTTGAGCAGCGTGTGGACGTTCTTGCGGACGTCATACCCGCCCAGGTAAAGCACGTACTCCGGCGGCAGGCCGTATTTCTGGCGGACGGCGGCATCGGCAGCCCGATCGGCCTGTGGCCGGTAGCGGTCGGCGGCGGCCAGCGGGACGGTGTGCACCCGTTCGGGGGGCAGGTGGAGATGGGTCAGGATGTCGGCGCGGGTGGCGTCCGAATCGGCCAGGACCGCCGTCGCTCCACGCGCCGAGGACGCCACCAGCCCGGTGTAGATGCGGGCTAGCGCGCCGCCCCGGTAAGCGGGCAGCAGCAGAGGGATCAGGTCGTGGATGGTGACGACCACCGGGGCCGGGCTTTGCAGCGGCGCGGCCCAATAGGGCACGTGGAGCAGATCGGCCCCGACGCGGCCTGCCGCGCGCGGCACCGCCCTCTGCTCGAAGCGGACTTTGGCCGCGTGCCCACGCCCTTTTAGCGGCACGGGGTGCAGGTCGACGCCCGGCGGCGGCTCGTCCGCCCGGCCCTGGGGGACGATCAGGGTCAGCCTCAGCGCCGGGTCGTGTGCTTTGAGCGCCCCAAGCAGGTGAATGAGGTACTGCCCGCTGCCGGTATCGGGCCGGTCGAGGAACCAGCCGTTGAGGGCGACGTGCATGGTGGGGTCAAAAACCGAGCGGGTTGAGGAAGGCCAGGAACAGGATCAACCCGCCGGCGACGATGCGCACCAGCGCGGCCTGATCGGCCTCCTCGCCGCGCACCTTTCCCACCAGCCAGCGGTCGACCGGGCGGCGCACCGGCGGGAAGGAGGAGGCAAACACCAGCACGCCCACCACCACCGCGCCCCAGCGCCCGCCAAAAAAGACGGCCAGCAGCAGCCCAACCCCGGCGACCAGGATCAGCGCCTGGAGCGCGCGGGCAGCGACCGGCTCGTTGACCGGGCTGATCGACCGGCGTCGCCTGCTGCTGCCGGAGGATTTACGATCCGTCGGGCGTTTGGAAGCCATGCGGGTGCGTCCTGTGCCATTCCCAGGCAGATGCAATAATGTCGAACAAATCCGGGTAGCGGGGCTGCCAGCCCAGCTCGCGCCTGATCTTCTCCGCCGAAGCCACCAGGATCGGCGCGTCGCCGGGGCGGCGGTCGGTCTCGACGACCTCGATCGGCCCTCCGACGACCTGCCGGGCGGTGTCGATCACCTGGCGGATGCTGTAGCCGCGCCCATTACCCAGGTTATAGATCATCCTCTCCCGCCTGTCCAGCGCGCCCAGCGCCAGCACGTGCGCCGAGGCCAGGTCCTCGATGTGGATGTAATCCCGGATGCAGGTGCCGTCGGGGGTCGGGTAGTCGGTACCGAACAGGTAGAGCGCCTCGCGCTGGCCGAGCGGCACCTGGAGCAGCAGCGGGATCAGGTGCGATTCGGGCCGGTGGGCCTCGCCCCGCACGATCTCGCCCGCCCCGTCACGCATCGCCCCGCAGGCATTGAAGTAGCGCAGGATGCAGTAGCGCAGCTCGCATACCTGCCCATACCAGTGGATCATGCGCTCGATCATCAGCTTGGTCTCGCCGTAGACGTTTGAGGGGCCGAGGGTGCTCTCCTCGCTCAGCGGGGCGTCCTGGCTGGCGTAGACCGCCGCCGTCGAGGAGAAGATCAGCCGCCGCACGTCGTGGGCGTGCATCGCCTCCAGCAGCACGCTCGACCTGGCGACGTTGTTCTCAAAGTACAGGCCCGGCTGTTTCATCGACTCGCCCGCCTCGATCAGCGCGGCGAAGTGCACGACTGCCTCCGGGTGGTGCGCCTCGAAGACGGCGTCGAGCGCAGCCCGGTCGCCGATGTCCCCCTGGACGAAGGCTGCGCCCTCCGGGACGGCGGCCCGGTGGCCGCGTATCAGGCTGTCGTAGACGGTCACCTCGTGCCCGGCCTCAAGGAGATGGGCGACGGTCGCCGAGCCGATGTATCCTGCCCCTCCGGTTACCAGTACTTTCACCGACCCTCCACTTGGCTGTCGTGTGTCATCGATCCGATCCGGCCCCCAGATAATCCATCACCGCGTCGGCTGACCGATCCCGCGCCTCATCTTCGAAGGCCAGCAGCTGCTCGCGCGGGACGGTCGGGTAGGCGACCTCGGCCATGCGCGCCTCCGAGCCGACGATCGCGGCCATCTCCCCGGCATCCAGGCCGTTGGTGCGGGCGAACTCATCCGAGACACGGGCCGCCCCGCCCCCTTCGACGATCTTCAGGATCGTCTCGCGCCAGCGCAGCAGGGTCGAGTCGTCGAGGAAGGGCAGCCAGTGATCGGGCCGGGCGCGCTTGAGCCGGTCGAGCGCGTCCCCTGGCAGCCGGGACTCCGCTCGGCGCTCCAGGTAGGTCATCAGGATGGTATACAGCCGCCAGTTGGGGTGGCCGAACCCCCACTCCAGCCCCTCGATAAACAGCCCCGGCATCACGATCTGCTCGACCCAGGTCTGGTCCAACACCAGGTGGGTCATGTATCCGGCCACGTAAGCCGCCTGCTGCCGGTCGGCCACGGCCTCGCGCCGCAGCGCGGGCCACTCGTCGAGCAGGCGGGCCTGGGCGGGCCGGTCGCGCTCCGGCGGGATGTCGAAAAAGTGGGTGGCCTCACGCGGGTGGCCGCTCAGGATGCGCGCGTCCGGGCTGATCGCACCCAACAAAAAAGCCGACTGCGCTGCGTCGTCGGCCATCCAGGGGAAGGACGTGACCAGCGCCGGTTGGGCCAGCACCTCGCAGGCAGCGACCAGGTGTGTTTGTGCGTGGGGCATACCACGGCGATTTTACTCCATTTATCAGAAAGCCCCCACCAGAGGGGCAAAGCCGACGCCTGCCTCCTCTCCGCCGCCGCATGGGTGAATAGTAACAATCTCATACCATACATTCGAGCGCAACCGGACTGTTGGCCCTCTTACCGGTGACGAACATCACATGACACCCACGCACCAGGTTCACTATGATACGGGTGAAATGCTTGACTCTCGCCAACCATAATGTCTACGGAGGTCTATAGTGGCAATGAAGATTGTGGCCGAGGATTGCATTGCCTGCGGCGCATGCGAGCCGGAGTGCCCGGT
>JARRJX010000385.1:0-3391 GCA_037388645.1 Chloroflexota bacterium | reverse complement strand
GGCCCGCTCTTTTTGCCGAATATCAGCCGCAAGCCCCCCTCCGGCTCATCCGAGCTGACGGTCGCCACCTACAATACGACCTATCGAGCGGACGACTACGACGAGATGCTGCGCGTGGTGCTCGCGCTGGACGCCGACGTCGTCGGCATCGAAGAGGCATCAGAGGAATTCGTCGACGCGACCCGGCAGGAGTATCCCTACCGCTGGCAGGATGCGAACTTCGCGCTGATCAGCCGCTATCCGATCGATCGGGCCGGCATCCACTTCCTGGTCAACGAGGAGAAGAACCGCCTCGATACACTGGTGGCGCCGATCGACTTCGACGGGCAGCCAGTCAGCGTGTACGTCTTCCATCCCATTCGACCCTCGTTGCGGATCCGCCCGCTGCTCTACGATTCGGTGGATCGGGAGGAGGCGACTCAGGAGCTGGCCGACGCAGTCGAGCACGATCCGAACCCGGTTGTGCTGCTGTGCGACTGCAACTTCGCGTACCGCACCGACGACTATCGCTCGATCGCAGCCCTGCTCACCGATGGCTGGCGCGAGCGCGGCTTCGGCTTTGGGTTCACCGCGCCGGTCAGGAGCCCCAACCTGCCCCTGGGCCGCACCGACTGCATCTGGCATTCCAGCGACTTCGTGACGACCTCGATCCGGGTCGGGCGGGAGAACGGGCCGTCCGATCACTTCCCGCTGCGGGCGACGCTGGCACTGATGCCGTCCGCCGATTAGGCTGCCAACCGGCGCATCGCCGGGATCACCCGGTCGACCCTATCAGACATCGAGAACGGTAAGACCCCTACCCCCACCGCCGAAACCTTGCACGCTTTCCAGCAGGCGGTAGCCCAGCGGGGCGGGTTTATCTCGGACAGCACGCTTGCTAAAGCAAAGCTGTTGAGCCGGCTCCCGTATGGTGGGGAGCGCGATCCGTTCTTCATCGATTTTGAGTCGTGGTACGTCACGCTGAGCGACCCGGATAAGCGCCAGGTGTGGATTTATCTGGACAGCCTGCGGAACCTGATCGAACACTTCTCAGGCAGGGCTACCAGGTAGGCCACAACTCCCGACCGGCCCGACCTATCACGTACCCAACCCTATCACAGCAATTCGACGAAAAAACAGACATCACCAGACATGCACACTACCGGGCAGTGAGTTTTCAGGTCCAGTGTTGTGTAACCAAACGGCGGGGACTGGGATCAAGGGGCGGGATTGCGCTACAATCAGCGCAGCCGCGTTCGCAGAGTTGCCCAACGTGGGCGCGGTCAGGGCTGTCCGGTGTGGCTCACCGGGCGGCCCGATCTTTTTGCTGCGCCCTCCAATTGTAACCCTCTTGTGAGGTCTGCTTAGCCTGCATCCTGTTAGCATAAAGGGGGGAAGGATCGCACAATACCCCTACGCGCAACACGAGCAGGAGGGAATCTATGAACCAGGTCACGCTGCGCTGCGGGCGCTGCGGGCGGGAAGCCGGGCCGGAGATGCTCGGCTGCCCGGAGCGCCCGCTGGGTGCATGCCCCTACGAGCTGCACCAGCAGGTTGCCGCCCGGATGAAGGGATCGCTGGGCTGCCTGGTTATCGCCAGCGCCCTGGCCTCGATCACGGCGGTCATGCTGGGCCTGAGCGCCGGGTGGCTGTGGGCGGGCGCGATCGAGCTGATCCTGCTCGGCGGCGTGCTGCTCTGGCTGCTGGCCCGGCGCAAGACCCTGCTCGACCCGGCCACCGGCGCGACCTGGCAGCGCGTCGCCCTGCTGGGTGCCGAGCTGGACCGGGTGGTCATCCCCCGGCTCGACCAGCTCGACCTGTGCCTGGAGCCGTACAAGCCGCTGATGCTGCCCTCCAGCGTCGCCGCGCTGACAAACGAGAGCGGCACCCCACACACCGAGGCCTATCACTCCGCCATGCAGGCCGGGTGGGAGAAGCGCGTAGCCGACCTGCCTAAGCCGCCTTCCTGGGATGGCGTGTACATGCTCACCGCGGCCTTTGCCGGGCTGCTGGCGGCGGGGGCGGTCGAGGTGTACCAGGGGCAGCTGCTCAAGCGCGGCTTCAAGCTCCGCCGGTTGGGCATGGCCGACCAGGAGGAGACGGTCTACCTGGTCAGGTCTGGCGCGGGCGCGGAGGCGGCCTGCGGGGCGCTGGAAGAGCGGATCGTCGAGCGCCTGCGGGGTTGGGGGGCGCGCTCGGAGGCGGTGAGGTGGCCCTTCGGCCCGCCGATCTACGACCTGGTCTATGTGCTCTTCGACGCGGACAAGTCCACGCCGGGCCGCTGGCTGGCCTCACTCGCCGTGGACGATGCCACCGAGCGGGGCCTGGGCCGGATGGTCAAAGGCTCAAACGGCGAGGCGGCCCAACGCCCTCCCAAGGGGATGGTAGAGCGGGTAGTGCGGCTGGTCGAGCGCCTGGCCGGGCACTTCGAGATCGACCCCGACGCCCAGCACCTGATGGACGCCCAGCACGAGGTCGTCCTGGACCTGATCGATCAGCTAGAGGATGCCGATCGCGACTTCGTTGCGTATTTCCGCGCGGAGGCGGGGCGAGCGATCGAAGCCCGGCACGAGAAATCGTCGGATTGAGGCGGCCTTGAGGGCAATGTCACCACCGGGCAGCAATAGGCTGTTGTGAGGGCATGCATGAAATAAAAGTGGGGATATACTCGTTTGACAGGGGCCACAAAGCGGAGCGTTTGGAGGAACATGCGGCGGCCAAGAAAACTGTCAGACTGCATTGTTTGGGTCGCTTTAGCCGAGTCGCCCGAAGAGTGGGAGCAGCGAGGGAGAATCGCTGCGCAATACCTTCGGCCAAGACAGATTAGGCGATTACGACGCTACTATCATAAGCCACCAGAAAAACCAGCAGAGGCTCTCGACAGGTTTGATGGCCTGGGAGACTGGCTGGAAGTATGCCAACAAGCGATATTTGAAATCTTCTACAATCGACACGAAGTCTCACTGTCCATTATTTGGCGTGCTGTTTTTGCCGGGTATGACTGGACACAAGTCTGGGCACTAGAGACCTTAGGTCGACTTGCCACCCAAGGTGTCGAGCGGGAGAAATGTGTTAACGATATTGTCAAGGTTCTACCCAGTTTACGGTATGAAGCATTCTTCCCAGCGGTTCGGGCAGTTGCCAATGCTAAATATAAAACCGAAACATTAGTACAGACACTTGAACAGGCCATTCAAGAATTTAAAGAGAGTGATCCAGTAGATGCTTTGTCTGTCCTTGAAATTATCCAGTTCTCCTTACCGGAAATAGTTCAGGCGCATCAAGCTTTCCTGGAAGATATGGTGGAGGGTAAAGGACTTGAGAACCGTCACCCGATGCTGGACGGGGCTATCTGGGCTCCAACCACAGACAAAGTGCACTGGCGCGGTGGTGCTCCGCCTCCAGATCAGAT
>JARRJX010000384.1:0-4214 GCA_037388645.1 Chloroflexota bacterium | reverse complement strand
CGGCGTTCCCTGGTGCACCTATTTCTCAGGCACCGGGGCGGCCATTCACGGGGCCTACTGGCACAACAACTTCGGTTTCCCGCGCAGCCACGGCTGCATCAACGTTACCCCCGACGCCGCCAAGTGGGTCTATCGCTGGGCTCCGCCCTACGTGGGCTACGACGACACCTACCGCTGGGCCGAGGAGGGCGAGCTGACCACCCGGATCATCATCGTCTGAGCCGGGCATGGCGGGGATGTGAATGATGCGTCAGGAAACCTCATCGGGGTCGTTTCGATGGGGTTTCTGCCTTTATGTTTGGGGCAGGCTGCGATAGAATCTGCATACAGGAATGGAATTGACATCTGTCAGTCTGGCCTGGGACGATTTGCTCTTTGAAGGCGCGCCGGTTTGTGATAAAGTTCACGTATGTTGACTGGAGACGTAAATGCGCTGCTTTTGGCAGCCTGATCGGGGCCTTGCTGTCGGCCCCGCTGTTATGTACTGCCTGTATGAATGGAGTGCTGCCGGTGCCCGGTCTAGTTGCCGAGAAGACACCACAGACGACCCAACCGGCGAAAACCCTGACACAGACGCCCACCGAGCCGCCCCCCTCCCTGTCGGCGGATCACATCTGGGTGGGCGTCGACGGTTTGAGCGCCTCGCTGCTCGCGATCTCGCCCCAGGGCGAGGCGCAGGTGGTGGACATCCCGCTCAACGACGGACAGCTTGCCTCTGACCTGGTTGCCTCTGGCGGCGGCCAGCGCCTGGCCTATCTGGTCTGGACGGGCGAGGGCCGCCAGCACGGGATCGCAACCTGGAACCCCGCCGAGCCGAACGCGCGCCTGGTCGCCCAGCCTGAAGAGGGGTATCGATTTGTCTCCCTTTTCCTGTCGGGCGATGGCAGCACGCTGGTCTATCTCCTGGTCGAGGATGGGGTGCTGCCGGAGGCGGCAGACTGGCGTTTGGAAAGCGTCCCGGCGGATGGCGGGGTGTCGGCCCCGATGACGAGCCGCGAGGCGCTGGACGACGTCTATCCCCCCCAGCCCTTTGCCTGGCCCGTCGACGGCCCGCTCCTGCTCAACGCTGCCGCGCCAGACGGGGCCTCGCAGGGTATCTACGTCGTCAATTCGGTGACCGGCTACAGCCGTTCCCTCATCACCCCCCAGGACGACCCGATCGTCATCGCGCCCGCTCTGTCTCCCGATGGCGGCCAGATTGCCTATCTCGCTTATGACGAAGACGTGCCCGAAGGTAGGGAAAATACCCTGTCCACCAACGTGGTGCGCGTATATAATCTGCGATTAGCCCAGACGATCACTATCGCCCCGCCTTTTGGCGAGGCGGTCTATGGGCTGCGCTGGTACCCCGATGGTGAACACCTGCTGCTTGACGTGGTGCACCTGGCCGATGAAGAAGGCGAGGATGCCCAGTATTGGACGGTCGTCGAGGTGGGGGAGGACGCCCCCTGGCAGAGCGCCGAGGCCGATCCGGAGCGCAGCCGGTTGTTTGACTACCAGCCGTATGGTGACGGGGTGGTGTATACTGAGCTTCCCGCTGACGGCGAGTGGAGCCTGACCTGGCTCCCCGATATTCAAGGGGGCGGCGCGCCCCGCATGATCTCGCTGGCCGGGATCGCCGTGGAAAATGGCGCGCCCACGATCCTGTATGTACCGAGAAATGGTTCTTCCTGACTACACAGATAGGATGCTATCTATGCTTGACGCCTTTTTTACTCCCAAATCTGTTGCCGTGATCGGCGCCTCGCGCGATCCGGACAAGCTGGGACACGCCGTGGTGGACAACCTGATCAAGAGCGGCTATACCAGCAGCCATCAGGTGTACCCGATCAACCCCAAGGCCGACGAGATACTCGGCCTGAAAGCGTATCCCAGCGTGCTCGACGTGCCCGGCGAGATCGATCTGGTCGTGCTGGTGATCCCCTACAAGTTCGTGCCCGCCGCCATGCGTGAGAGCGGGGAGAAAGGGGTACCGGCGGCGGTCGTGATCACCGCCGGGTTCCGCGAGGCCGGTCACGAGGGGCTGGAGCGCGAGCGCGAGATACTCAGCATCGCCAAGGAGTACGGCATGCGGGTGATCGGCCCCAACTGCCTGGGCGTGATCGACACCTACACCCCGCTGAACGCCTCCTTCGCCGCCGGGACTCCGCCCAAAGGGCCGATGAACTTCATGTCCCAGTCCGGTGCCCTGGGCACCGCCGTGCTCGATATCGCCCTGGCCGGACGCATGGGCTTTTCCAAGTTCGTCAGCCTGGGCAACAAGGCCGACGTGAGCGAGATCGACCTGCTCGACCACTGGTCGAATGACCCCAACGCGAACGTGCTGATGATGTACATCGAAGGGGTGCCCGACGGGCAGCGTTTCATCGAGACCGCCCGGCGGGTCAGCAAGCTCAAGCCGATCGTTGCGGTCAAGTCCGGCGTCACCCAGGCCGGGTCGCGGGCGGTGTCGTCGCACACCGGCTCGCTGGCCGGTTCCGAGCAGGCTTACGTGGCCGCCTTCAAACAGGCCGGGGTGATCCGCGCCCAGACGATGGAGGAGCTGTTCGACTACTCGCTCGCCTTCGCCGACCAGCCGCCGCTGCCCGGCGACCGGATCGCGATCATCACCAACGCCGGAGGCCCCGGCATCCTGGCGACCGACGCCATCGAGCGGGCCGGGCTGCGCATCGCCCGCTTCGAGAACGAGACGCTCAAGGCGCTCGAAACCTATCTGCCCGACGCGGCGTCGGCGGCCAACCCGGTCGACGTGCTCGGAGACGCGGTCGCCGACCGCTACAAATACGCCATCGACACGGTCGCGGGAGACCCCAACGTCGACGGCATCCTGGTGATCCTCACCCCCCAGGCGATGACCGACATCGCCGGTACGGCGGAGGCGATTGGCGGCCTGTCCGAGCGCTGGGAGAAGCCGGTCTGGGGCTGCTTCATGGGCGAGGCCGAGGTTGCGAAGGGGATCGACATTCTGACCAAGAAGGGGGTTCCCAACTATCCCTTCCCGGAGCGGGCAGTCTCGGCGATCAAGGCGATGGCCGAATACCGTGACCTCAAGGCGCAGCCCCTGCCCGTGTTCGAGAACTTCTCTGTGGACAAAGAGGCCGTTGCCGGGGTCTTCAAGAAGGTGCGCGAGGACAAGCGGGTCACGATCGGGGACTTCGAGGCGCGGGCGGTGCTGGAAGCCTACGGCTTCACCATCCCCCGCTCGGAGCTGGCGAAGGATGCCGACGAGGCGGTGCGTTTCGCGGGCGAGATCGGCTATCCGGTCGTGCTCAAGATCGCCTCGCCCGACATCCTCCACAAGACCGACGTGGGCGGCGTCAAGGTCAACCTGGGGTCGCCCGGAGGTGCGCGATGCCTTCGACCTGATGGTCTACCGCGCCCAGCGCTACGTGCCCGGCGCGAACATCTGGGGCTGCCTCGTCCAGGAGATGACCGCCAAAGGGTTGGAGGTGCTGGTCGGCATGAACCGTGACCCGCAGTTCGGCCCGCTGGTCACATTCGCCCTGGGCGGCATTTACGTCGAGGTGCTGAAGGACGCCACCTTCCGGGTGGCTCCCTTCTCGCGCGAGGAGGCCCACGCCATGCTGGACGAGATCAGGGCCAGGGCGCTGCTGGACGGCGTGCGCGGCGCGCCCCCGGTCGACAAAGAGGCGACGGTCGATGCGCTGCTGCGGATCGGCCAGCTGGTACAGGACTTTCCGGAGATCGTCGAGCTGGACATCAACCCGCTTATGGTGCTGGAACAGGGGCAGGGGGCGGTTGCCATCGACATGCGCCTGGTTCTTTCGCACTGACGTCTGGCCCGTGTTTGTTTGACCACCTTATTTGGCAGGAAGACGCCGTGGGTGACGTGCCAACCGTCGTTTTCCAGGCTCTAGTGAAGAGGGATACCAAATTATGAAGGCATTGTACATTAACTCGATGGAGAATTTCTCCGGGAAGACTGCCGTCAGCCTGGCGATCGGCAAGAGGCTCCAGACTGAAGGCTACCGGGTCGGTTATTTAAAGCCGGTCAGCTACCAGCCGATGCAGGTGGGCGGCCACGTCGTGGACGAGGACGCCACCTTCGTGAAAAACGTCATGGCGCTTGAGCTGGAACCCTGGGAGCTTTGCCCGGTGGTCGTCTCCCCCGACGTGCCGCCGGAGTGCCTCGCACCGGATGAGACCTGCGGCTACCCGGAAATTGTCAAGGCGGCCTTTGAGAAGGCGCAGGT
>JARRJX010000383.1:0-3405 GCA_037388645.1 Chloroflexota bacterium | reverse complement strand
GCGCCACGATTGCAGCACCTTCATGTAGTTCGCTCGCTCGAAGGCCGCCGGTTGGGCGACGTGCTGCTGGCTCATGCTGCCCCGCATCTGCGCGACCGATTCGTATTCGTGCTCGTCCATCCAGCTCTCGACCTTCTCAAGCACCTGGCCCAGGTAGGAGGGGCCATACTGGAGCAGCGCGGAGGCCATCATCATGATGTTCGCCCCGGCCATCAGCCCCTTGAGCACGTCGATGTGGGTGTGCACCCCGCTCGTGATCGCGAAGTCCGCCCGCACCCGCCCATACAGCAGCGCCACCCAGCGCAGCGGCAGGTGCATCTCGTAGGAGGAGCTTAGCACCAGGCGCGGCACCACTTCCAGCGCCTCCAGGTCGATGTCCGGCTGGTAGAAGCGGTTGAACAGCACCAGCGCGCCCGCCCCGGCATCGGCTAATTGCTGGGCCATGTGGGCCGTGGCGCTGAAATACGGGCTGAGCTTGACCGCCACCGGGATCGAGATGTTGGCCTTCACGTCCCGCACCACGTTCAGGTACATCTCCTCTACCTCCGCCCCGCTGATCTCCACCGAGGTCGGGATGTAGTAGAGGTTCAGTTCCAGGGCGTCCGCCCCCGCCTGCTCGATGTCGGCGGCGTAGTTCACCCAGCCGCCGGTCGAGACGCCGTTCAGGCTGCCGACGATCGGGATGTCGACCGCCTCTTTCGCCTCGCTGATCAGGCTCAGGTACTCATCCGGACCTGTGTTATAATCCTCCATCTCCGGGTAGTAGCTCAGCGCTTCGGCGAAGCTCTCGGTGCCGTAGCTCAGGAAGTGGTCAAGCTGCTGGCTCTCCCCGATGAGCTGCTCTTCAAACAGGGAATACATCACCACTGCCGCCGCTCCGGCATCCTCCAGGCGTCGGATGCTGTCCACGGTTTGGGAGAGCGGCGAGGCCGAGGGGACGAGCGGGTTCTTCAGGGCCAGCCCCAGGTAGGTTGTCGAGAGGTCCATGCGCTTTGTCCTTTATTCATCCTTTTGGGGAGTAAAAAGGGGCGCAGGGCTGTGTTCCTGCACCCCCATTGTGAGTCTATCGCGGAGTCCGGCCCGCCGGGTTAATCCGCGGCCATCTTCTCGTATTTGGCCCAGCGGTCGTAGACAGCCTGCTGCGCCAGGTCCATCAGGTGTTCGGCGCGTTCGGGCATGCTCTGGGTCAGCATCCGGTAGCGAGTCTCGTTGTAGGCGTAGTCGGAAAGCGGGATCTTCGGCCCCTTCGAGTCGAGCTGGAAGGGGTTCTTACCCTCCGCCTTGAGCCGTGGGTCGAAGCGGTACAGCGGCCAGAAGGCGGCTTCGACCGCCAGCCTCTGCTGATCCAGGCCCTTCGCCATGTCGATCCCGTGGGCGATGCAGTGCGTGTAGGCGATGATCAGGGACGGCCCATCGTAGGACTCGGCCTCCAGGAACGCCCGCAGCGTCTGGCGGTCGCTCGCCCCCATCGCCACCTGGGCGACGTAGACGTTGCCGTAGCTGATCGCCATCATGCCCAGGTCTTTATTGGGCAGCGGCTTGCCAGCGGCGGCGAACTTCGCCACCGCGGCCAGCGGCGTCGCCTTCGAGGACTGGCCGCCGGTGTTCGAGTACACCTCGGTGTCCAGCACCAGCACGTTGACGTTCCGCCCGCTGGCGAGCACGTGGTCCAGGCCGCCGTAGCCGATGTCGTACGCCCAGCCGTCGCCGCCGACGATCCAGACGTTCTTCTTCACCAGCTTGTCGGCCACGCTCAACAGGTTCGCGGCATCCGGGCTGTCCATGGACTCCAGCACCGATTTAAGCTCGTCGACCCGCTTGCGCTGGGCGATGATCTCGGCCTCGTCGGACTGGTCGGCGTTGAGCAGCGCGTCGGCCAGTTCGTCGCCTATCGCGTCGCGCATCCAGTCGACCATCTCGCGGGCGTACTCGGTCTGCTTGTCGAGCGTCAGCCGCATCCCGATCCCGAACTCGGCGTTGTCCTCGAACAGCGAGTTGCTCCAGGCCGGGCCGCGCCCCGCGTCATTCTGCGCGTAGGGCGTGGTGGGCAGGTTGCCGCCGTAGATGCTGGAGCAGCCGGTCGCGTTCGCGATCACCGTGCGGTCGCCATAGAGCTGGCTCAGCAGCTTGATGTAAGGCGTCTCGCCGCAGCCCGCGCACGCGCCGGAGAACTCAAACAGCGGTCGTAAGAACTGCACGTTCTTGACGTTATTGAAGTTCATCCCATCCGTGCGGGCCACTTCGGGCAGCCCCAGGAAGAAGTCCCAGTTCTCCCGCTCCTGCTCGCGGATCGGAAGCTGCGGGGCCATGTTGATTGCCTTGCGGCTTGGGTTGCTCTTGTCTTTCGCCGGGCAGGCTTCCACGCACATCTTGCAGCCGGTGCAGTCTTCCACCGCCACCTGCAAGGTGTAGACCTGGTCGTCCAGGTTGGCGGGCCCGGTGTAAGTCTCCAGCATGATGCCGTCCTTGAAGCGCGGGTCGCTCACCTTGAAGCTTTCCGGCGCGCCGGCCAGGTCGGCCTTGTCGGCGATCTTGGCCCGGATCACGCTGTGCGGGCAGACGAACACGCACTTCCCGCACTGGATGCACAGGTCAGGCTCCCAGACCGGCACTTCGAGCGCCACGTTGCGCTTCTCCCAGCGGGTGGTGGCGGTCGGGTAGGTGCCGTCGATTGGCAGCATGCTGACCGGCAGCGAGTCGCCGTCCCCGGCGATCATCGTCGCGGTCACTTCCTGCACAAACTCCGGCGCTTCGGCGGGCACGACCGGCGGGATGGCGATCTCGCTCGTCGCCTGGGCGGGCACTTTGATCACGTACAGGTGGTCGAGCGCCGCGTCGACGGCGGCGTAGTTCTTTTGCACGACCGCCTCGCCACGCTTGCCGTAGGTCTTCTTGATCGCCTTCTTAATCTGCTTGATGGCCTCCTCGCGCGGCAGCACGCCGCTGATTGCGAAGAAGCAGGTCTGCATGATCGTGTTGATCCGCACGCCCATGCCCGTTTCCTTGGCGACCTCGTAGGCGTCGATCACGTAGAACTTGAGGTTCTTGGCGATGATCTTCTCCTGGATGACCTGGGGCAGGTTGTCCCACACCTCGTCCTTCGGGAACGGGCTGTTTAGCAGGAAGATCGCGCCGTTCGCCGCCGCGTCGAGCACCTTGTAGCGCTCCAGGAAGCCGAACTGGTGCACGGCCACGAAGCTGGCCTTGTCGATCAGGTAGGTGCTCTTGATCGGGCGCGGCCCGAAACGCAGGTGCGAGATCGTGCGGGCACCCGATTTCTTCGAGTCGTACACGAAATAGCCCTGCGCGAAGTTGTCAGTTTCTTCGCCGATGATCTTGATCGAGTTCTTGTTCGCGCCCACCGTGCCGTCCGCGCCCAGCCCCCAGAACATCGCCCGCACCACG
>JARRJX010000382.1:0-5926 GCA_037388645.1 Chloroflexota bacterium | reverse complement strand
GCTCGCCGCGCGAGACGATAACGTCGGCGTCGACCCGTATTTATGGAATTTCATGCCGAGCCAGTCGGGCCTTTACACGATCGTGTTGAGCAATTACGACGAGGGCGTGGGCGATTATCTGCTGAAAGTCAGCCCGGCTGATGAGGACACCCCCGCGGCTATGGGGACGCGGACGGAGCTAACCCTCAGCGCCAACCCGCGCAGCAGCTCCTGGCTGACCGTTGACAGCCGCGCGCTTGACGCCGTCCGCGTCGAGGCCCGGCCTATCAGCCCCGGCATGGATTTGAGCATTGCCCTGTACGATTCGTATGGCAACCGGCTTGCCGCAGCGGACCAGTTTGGCCTTGGCGAGCCTGAGCAGCTCACCACCGTCCAGGTTCCCTACGATGGTCAGTACTATGTAGAATTCCTGACCCTTGGCGAGGGCGGGCAGATCGAATACTACATCCGGGCGATACGCCAGTCAGAGATTGAGCTGGGCGGGAAACGTATCTCGCCCAGCCGCTTCGCCCACGAAGGCGAGATCGTCGGCCCCGGCACCAGCTACACCTATCTCTTCGATGCCGAGGCAGGAGATTTGATCGGGGCAGACGCGCACGGGACGGACAGCTCCGGGCTTGATCTGGGGTTTGACCTGTACACGCCTGATGGCACCCGGTTGATCAGCCTGGACGACGTGGTCGGCGTCGACCCCGTGATCGACCGCATCGAGCTGCCCCAAACCGGGCAGTATGCCCTGGTATTGTGGAATTTTGGCGACACAACCGGCCTCTACGATCTCTACGTGACGAACCCCGAAGCGCCCGCCACGCCACCGGGCCCGGCGCTTACCTTGACCCCGCCCGATGAGCAGTGACGAAAAAAGAGCCAGGCTGCTTAACCTGGCTCTTTGGCCGTTTGTGTGAGTCTGATTGGATGAGGCGTCCTGGCTACTCCTCGTCCTCGCCTTCCTCAGCTTCCCTTCGTTCTGTGATGACTTCAGGCTCGGCGCTGACCATCTCTGGGAATTCCTCTTCCTCTTCCTCTTCTTCAAGCGCCTGTGCGTAGTCGATACGAACGACCAGCTCTTCCTCATGCGTTGTGATGGTGAATTCATCGCTCGTCACCAGGTCGCTCACCAGCAGCTGCATGCCGATCTCCTCCAACCCGCTGATGTCGACCTCGATGTGAGGAGGCAGGTCGGCGGGGAGCGCCTCCACCTCGACTGTGTTGAGGCCCTGGAACACGGCCCCTTCCTTGCTGGTGACGATCGGCGGCTCGTTCACCAGCACGATCGGCACTTCGGCGCGGATCACCCGGTCGAGCGCCACGCGGTAAAAATCGACGTGGTACAGGTTGCCCCGGATAGGGTCGCGCTGCACGTCCCGCACCAGCGTGGGGATTTTCGTCTTTCCCACCGAAAGCTCGATGAGCTGGGTGCCGCCTGCTTTACGCAGCGCCATCCGCAGCTCTTTCTCGTCCAGCGCAATGCTGAGTGGGGTGAATTCAGGCCCGTAGACAATGGCCGGGACCACGCCCACCCGGCGCAGCTGTTTGACTTTTTTCCCGATTATTTTGCGTTCTTGTGCCTCAAGTGTGATCGTTTCGCTCATCTGCCTTCGCTCCTTTAAACCTGCCAGCCGCCACATTGGGGCTGCAGGATGGTATTTGTAAATTATTGCAGACAAATAAAATAGGCGACTCCACTAGCGCCCCACACCCGGTTATTGTACCGGGGTGTCTGGGGAGCGTCAACAGGGTCGTGGCTGGCGGACATAGTCGTGCGCCGGGCGTGCCCGCCGTGTCGCTGGGACGTGCTGGCGGCGCTATAATGCGTATGGACTTGCGCGTTCAGGGAAGTCAATGAGGACGATTTGCCGGTATCCATGCTAGACCAGGTCATCAACTTCACCACCGTGTTTCTGGGGATTTTCATCGAGGCGGCTCCATTTTTGCTTTTGGGCACTGTGGCATCTGGTCTGGTAGAAGTATTCGTCAGCAAAGAAGACCTGAGCCGCATGCTGCCTTCGAACCCGGTAATGGCTGCCCTCGTCGGCGGTGTGATGGGCTTCGCCTTCCCGGTTTGCGAGTGTGGCGTCGTGCCATTAACCCGGCGGCTGTTCAAAAAAGGGCTGCCGGTGGCGGCTGGTGTGACTTTTCTGCTGGCCGCGCCGATCGTCAACCCGGTCGTCCTGGCAAGCACCTTCGCGGCGTATGGCTTTGGGAAGGTGCTGATCGCGCGGTTTGGCTTCGGGCTGCTGGTTGCCGTGGCGGTGGGCCTGATCTTCTCCTTCAACCCTTCTCCCGCCGCCATGCTGCGCCTCCAGACGTTCACGCCAGGGGAAGATACCCCTGGAAGCGAGGCTGCCGCGATGCCAGCCGATCCCTTAAAAGTTCGCCTGCATCAGGCGATGCGGATTGCCGCCGATGAGTTCTTTGAGATGGGCTTGTATCTGGTGATTGGGTCACTGCTTGCTGCGCTGATGCAGACGGTTGTTCCGCAGAGCCTGCTGCTGGCGCTTGGCTCCGGCCCGTTTGCCTCGGTGGTGGTCATGCAGGCCCTGGCGTTCGTGCTGTCGGTTTGCTCGACGGTCGACGCCTTCATCTCCCTGGCGTTTGTCAACACGTTCAGCACCGGCGCGGTGCTCAGTTTCCTGATCTTTGGCCCGATGGTGGACATCAAGAGCCTGTTGATGTTTACCGGGGTGTTTCAGCGGAAGTTCGTGGCTTACCTGGTGGTGCTGCCGTTCCTGATGGTGATGCTGATCGGCGTGTTTATCAATCTAAACGTGAGCTGGTAGAGTAGGCAGGTATTCTTTGTGAGACGAATCGCCCGGTATGACAGGCTCAAAGCGCTCGTTCTGATACTCCTCGCGATCTTCTTCGCGGAGAAGCTGGTCAGCGGGCGGCTCTATTACTACATCGGCCCTCGTTTCGGCTGGTTGTCGGTGGTTGCGGTCGGGCTGTTCATCATCCTCGCCGGTGGGTATAACCCTCCGAAGCGCGCCGAAGGGGAGCACGAGCCTGCGGAACACCCGGATCACACAGACGATCACGAGCACCACGATCACGATCATGGCAAGCCTACCCTGTGGCCGATCGGGGTCGTCGCCTTACCGTTGATTCTGGGCGTTCTGGTTCCGGCCCGCCCTTTGGGGGCGAGCGCGGTCTCAGTCTCAAACCGGGGCGTGTCGACGGACTTCGTGGCCAGTGCCGAAAGCTCGGAATCCACCCTGTCCGTTGTGGCCAGCGAGCGGAATGTGTTGGATTGGGTGCAGGCATTTGCCGCTAACCCTGATCCCGCCTCCCTGGCCGGGCAGCAGGCCGACGTGGTCGGGTTCGTTTACCGTGACATCCGCTTTGCGAACGACCAGTTCATGGTGGCCCGCTTCACCATCACCTGCTGCGTCGCCGATGCCTCCGCGATTGGCTTGCTCGTCCAGGCGGATGATGCGAGCCAGTTCGCCAGCGATTCCTGGGTGCGTGTGGCCGGCACGTTCGGCGAGGGGCAGTTGGATGGCGAGGCACTCCCCGTGCTGCTGGCCGACCAGATCACGCCTGTCCAGCCGCCTGAGCAGCCCTACCTTTACCCCTGATATCCAGCATGGACTCATTTGATCGGCTCGTCCTCGGCGTGATCGCAGCCCTGGTGCTGGCGGTTGGGCTGGTGGTTGCCCTGGGCGATCACGTCGCGGCGCGGATCGCGTCTGTGGCCCCGGCAGAGGGGAGCACGCCGCCGGTGACCACGTCGATTTCGATTGACTTTGGGCAGCCGATGGACGTGGACAGCGTCGAGTCGCGTCTGTCGATCAGCCCGCCCGTCGACGGCGTGACGCATTGGGAAGGGACGCGGTTAGTATTTGTCCCCGCCACTCCATTGGCCGCCGGGCAGACTTATCAAGTCACTTTGGAGGCCGGGGCGGTGAGTGAGCGTGGGCGGCGGCTCGCCGAATCGGTTGCCTGGGCGTTTGAGCCTAGATCGATTGGCTTCCTTTACCTGTCACCTGCCGATGGCGATGTGCGGAGTCTCTGGTATCGCTCGTTAGATGGGCAGGAGGCGCGGCAGGTTTTTGCGCCGTCGACCGGCGTATTTGATTATGCCTCCAGCCCGGACAGCACGCAGGTGGCGGTCGCCGTGTTTGACGAGGCGGCGCAGGGCGTCGACATGTGGTTGATCGACCTTGAGGAGGATCAGCCCCGCAAAATCATAAATTGCGCGCCGGGCCTGTGTATATCGCCCGCATTCTCGCCCGATGGGAGTCTGATCGCCTACGAGCGCCAGGAACCCGCGCCAGATGAAACCCCAGGCCCCAGCCGCGTCTGGTTGTACGACGTGGCGAGCGGCGAAACGTCCCCGGTCTTCGAGGACGATCAGGTGCTTGGCGTGACCCCATCCTGGAGTGACGATGGTGGCGCGCTCGCTTTTTACGACGCCAATGTCCAGGGGATTCGAGTCGTCGACCTGGCGGATGGCTCTTCGACCATCATCCCCAGCCTGCTGGGTGAGACGGGTGATTTCGCCCCGGACGGCAGCCGGATGGTGTACACTGATATCAGACGGGTAGGCCGCCAGTATTACACGCAGGTCTGGCTGGCCGACCTGGGGGACGAGGGCGGGGTCAGCCCCCTGGTGGAAGAGCCGGAGGAGGATTCAATCCCTGTCTGGTCACCAGATGGGAAGTGGGTGGCGTTTGCCCGGCGTCGATTGGATAGGCAGGGCGGGCGTGGCAGTCAGCTGATGCTGGTTGACCCTGCGACGGGCGACCTGCGGCAGGTAACCGGCGACGTCGACTACAATAACACGGCTTTTGCCTGGGATTTATCCGGCCAGCGGATTCTCGTCCAGCGTTACGATATTAGCGGCGATGTCGCAAGGGCCGAGATATGGCTGTACGATACAACCGAGGACGACCTGTCGCTGCTGGTTGAGAACGCCCTGGGAGGCCGCTGGCTTCCTTGAGGGTGTGGGGGGCTTGAGCATCATGGGTGAAGAGAGTTCAGGGCGCGGGAAACCACGCGGGCTTCTGGTTCTGCTGCTGATCGGCCTGGTGTCCGGCCTGATCATGGCGGCGCTGACAATCCTGAATCCGCAGCGGCAGGCGGGCTTGGGAGTCGGGCAGGGCGCGCCAACCCCTGTGCCCGATCTTGTGGCGGTGGGCAAGCCAGCCCCGGATTTCACGGCGGAATCGCTGGACGGGCGCACGTTGACTCTCAGCGATCTACAAGGCTCAACTGTCGCGATCAACTTCTGGGCGACGTGGTGTGTGCCGTGCACGGTCGAGATGCCCGCCCTGGAGAGCGCGGCGCTCCGATACGCCAACCAGGGCCTGGTAGTGCTGCCGGTGAACGCCGGCGAATCCCATGACAAGGTGCAGGATTTCATGGAGACGAATGGCCTGACGCTCCCCGCCCTGCTCGATCCGGATGGTGACATCCTCGACCTGTACGCAATCCGATATTTCCCTACCACGATATGGGTGGATGCTGATGGAATCGTCCGGGCCGAGCACTTTGGACCGCTTACCAATGACCAGATAGACCAGTATGTTACCGAGCTGACCGGCAGTGAGTCGGGGTGATTCGGTCGAGTTGCGCTTGACCTGTTTGTTCCCTGATAATACACTGAGAAGCAGGAGCCAGTCATTAATAGCTGGGTAAATCATTTACTACCAGTAAGGAGATGATCAATGGTCACGTTCCATAAGCATCTGAGGCGTCTGGGGACGACGCTGTTCATGTTGTTGTTACTGATGCTGATTGTGCCGACCGCCGTGTTGGCCGAAGGTAGCGTTCAACAAGATGTTTGGACTGCTGAGTACTTCGGCAACGAGGATCTGGAGGGAGCCGTGCTCTACACCGAGACGATCCCCGGCCCCTGGCTGCTCAAAGAATGGCCTTATGGAGAAGGCCCTCGGCGCGGTGGGGTGCCTGATGATGGGTTCTCGGC
>JARRJX010000381.1:0-3416 GCA_037388645.1 Chloroflexota bacterium | reverse complement strand
CCTTCTTCATATTGATCGGATCGCTCCACCTATCCGAAATCCGTGCAGCGGATTCACGGTAGGTTACTCGTAGGCCAGCACCTCGCGCACCGTGAGCTGCGACGCCCGCTGAGCCGGGGCCAGGCTGGCCGCGGTCGCGATCACCAGCACCAGCGCCAGCCACAGCCACATCCCCCGCAGCGAGAACAGGTAGTCGGCGGGGGCGTTGAGCACCGTCGACGCCACCACGTTCGAGAGCGCCAGCCCGATCGGCCACGACCCCGCCACCGCCAGCAGCCAGCTGATCAGCCCCACGAAAATCCCCTCGAACAGCACCACCCGCCGCACCGAGGGGTTCGCCGCGCCCACCGCCCGCAGCACGCCGATCTCGCGGGTGCGCTCCAGCACGTTCAGGCCCATCGTGCCCGCCAGCCCCAATCCACCAACCAGCGCCAGCAGCCCCGACATCAGCAGCAGCACGCTCAGCAGGATGTCGAAGTTGCCCATGTTCGAGACCACCAGGTCGTACTGCGTGTCGAACGTCCCCGTGCCGAGCCTGGCGTCCTCGAAGCGCTTCACCAGCCGCTCGCCCAGTGCCTCCTGCTCTGGCCCGCTCAAGAACCGGTCCGGCGCGGCGCGCACCCGCACCACGTTCGCCAGGTTCCCGGCGTCGTTGACCTTGGTGAAGAACTCGTAAGGCGCGTAGAACCGCGCGCCGGTCAGGTGCGCCGAGAGCACTCCCACGACGTGATACTCGCGCTCCCTCTCGCCCACCCACAGCGTGACGGTGTCGCCCACCGCCAGGCCGGGCACTTTTTCCAGCAGGTCTTCGTTGACCACGATCGCGTTCGTATCGCCCGCCTCCAGCCAGCGCCCGGCGATCAGGTGCGGGGAGATTGTGGCCGTCTCAACCGGGACGGCTGTGGCGATCACCTCCTCCGATTCGCTGCGGTCGGGGAAGACGAAGCGGGCGCTCGTCTGATACCAGCCCTCGGCCAGCCCAACCCCCGGCACGCGCAGCGCCTCCCGCTCGGCGGTGTAGCGGTTCGCCGCGCCGGGCAGGCTCAACTCCACGTCGAGCTGGGTGTAATCGCCCATCCCGGCGATCTTCGCGCTCATCGTCCGGTGCGTGCTGAACGCCCCGATGAAGGTCGCGCCCGCCAGGGTCAGCGTCACCAGCGTGAAGATCAGTCGCGCCTTGCGCCTAAACGTGGTGCGCACCGCCAGCACGGTCGGGCTGGGCAGCCCCTTGATCGCCCCCAGCACCGACTCGACCGCCCCCTTGTTCACCGTGGTGATGTTGCCGTCCTGGTAGATCGCGTCGTACACCGGGATGCCCGTCCCGGACAGGATCGGGGCGAGCGCTGCGCCCAGCGGGATCAGCAGCCCGACCCCCACCTGGAACAGCGCGACGGAGAGCGGCAGGCTCACCTGCGTGATGTCGAAGTTGAGCGCCCCGCCGATTGCCACGGCCAGCCCCTTCGCCCCCACCAGCCCCAGCGGGATGCCGATCAGCAGCGCCACCAGGCAGAAGAACAGCACCATCGCCAGGTACATCGCCGTGATCTGCCGCCGCAGCCCGCCCACCGAGCGGATGATCCCGATCTGCTTCACCTGCCGCGTGATCAGCGCCGAGATCGTGTTGATCACCAGCCCCGCCCCCAGCAGGATGCACATCAGCCCCATCACCGTCAGGATGATCAGCACGCCGGAGATCATCCCCGACGCCCAGTGCGAACCGGGCTCGCCCTCGAACGGCTCGACCGAGTACACCTGGTACCCCGCCGGTTCGATCACCCGCTCGCGCAGCATCCCGGCTACCTCCAGAATATGCGCCTTGTCGTCCTGGTTCTCGGTCACGACGTACAGCGTGTCGTAGTGCGTGTCCAGCCCCATCCAGCCCAGCGTGTCCAGGCTGACGTAGCCCGCTGCCTGCTCGAAGAAGGCGATTGGCATCACGTGCATGTCGTGCACGATCCCGGCCACCTCCAGGTCATACGTCCGCCCGTCATCCGGCAGCCGGATCGTGATCGTGTCGCCCACCCCCAGGCCGAGCAGGTCGGCGCTCATCCGCTCCAGCAGAAACTGGCGCAGGCCGGGCACCGCCTGCCCGCTTTCTAACGTGAAGCGGTTGACCCGCACCCGCTCGAAGTCGGGCAGCGCGGCCAGCCCGATCTCCATCCACTCGCCATCGCCCCGGTCCAGCTCGGCGGATTCCTCGCGCCGGGGCTCGGCCACCCGCACCTCGCGCGTGCCCTCGACCGCGCTCGCCAGCGGATCGTCGAAGGGCGAGAGGTGCATCGTGAGGCTGGCCGGGTTCGAGGCCCGGTAGGGCGTGTTCAGGTCGCGCTGGATGATCTGCCCGGCGTTGATCGTCATGCCCACCGCGAACACCCCCACCGCAATCGACAGGATCACCAGGATCGTGCGGGCCTTGTAGCGCCAGATGTCGGCGATCACTTTGCTCCACTGCGCCGGTATGTTCATCTCTCAATAAACTCCCATGGATTCGTCCCCCCATGCAAGGGGGGACAGGGCGGCGCACAGCGCCGCACAGGGGGGTACGCTTGAACCCCCACACCCAGGGGGTAACGGCCAATACCCACAACCAAACTCCGCTAGCTCCGCACGATCTCGCCGTCGGCCAATTCCACGATCCGCGAGGCGCGCACCGCCAGGTCGTTGTCGTGCGTCACCATCAGGATCGTCTTCCCCCGCCTCACCAATTCCTGGAACACGTCGAAGATCGCGTCCGCCGTCTTCGAGTCGAGGTTCCCCGTCGGCTCGTCGGCGGCGATGATCGGCGGGTCGTTCGCCAGCGCGCGGGCGATGGCCGCCCGCTGCTGCTGCCCGCCGGAGATTTCCGAGGGCAGCTTGTCGGCGTTCTCCGCGATGTCGACCAGCGCCAGCAGCTCCATCGCCCGCCCGGCCCGCTCGCGCGCCGGGTAGGTGCCGGTCAGGTCCATCGGCAGCTTGACGTTCTCCAGGATCGTCAGCGTGGGCAGCAGTTGGAAGAACTGGAAGACCACCCCCAGGTTGCGCCCCCGCCAGCGCGACATCTCGCTCTCGTTCAGCCGGTGGATGTCCACCCCGTCGACCAGCACCTTGCCCCCCGTCGGGCGGTCGATGCCGGTCAGCATGTTGATCATCGTCGACTTGCCGCTGCCCGATTTCCCCACCACCGCCACGAACTCGCCCCGCCCCACCGCCAGGTTGATCCCCTTCAGCGCCGGGAAGTCGCCCGCCGGGGTGCGGTACACCTTTTCCAGGTCGCGTAATTCGATCAGCGTGCCGTTCGGGCTGGCCGCCGTTTTTTCTCTTGTGCTGATTTTGTCGCTCGGTTGTACTGCTATCGCCATTTCCTGTAACCTCACCTTTTATGTATCTACGTTTACAGGATTCAGTCCAGGTGGGTTCTGAGTCTTGTAAAGTAGGAT